>JBBPYD010000245.1:0-14821 GCA_038200305.1 Bryobacterales bacterium | reverse complement strand
GCGTATGCGGAACCTGCTGTCGCCAGCAGTTCAATCCGCATAAGTCCGGGGAGAAGTGTGTCTGGAGGCCTGAAAACAAGACTTCTGGTCACATACTCCCCAACGAGGAGCCTCAAAAAGCTCTGCATAGTCTCCCAAAAACAAGCTCAAGCAGAAAATGAGAGAAGCGACAGCTGAGAATAAGGTTTTTTCAGCATCCTGCTAGGCGCTCAATGGGATGTCGCTCATCAGAAGTGGCTCCCATACTTTGTAAAGAACGGCACCGACTGGTGGACTCCCTTTTATGCGCCAGACAATATGAAGCGCCCGACCGGACCGCTGTGCGATGGTTGCCATTCGGTGAACTATGACGTGCAAACGAAGCGCGTAACGGAATGGAATGTCGGCTGCGAAAAGTGCCACGGCCCTGGGAGTGAACACGTCAGGCATCCGTCGGTTACGAACATCGTAAACCCTGTCCGCCTTGGCTCCGTCCAGGCCACTGACACGTGCGTACAATGCCATTCGCAAGGGCGTCCGCTGACAAATCCGATCAACGGAAGATATTACGACTGGCCAGTTGGATTCGAAGCCGGTAAGAAGCTGCAGGATTTCTGGGAACTGGAAGAGCACAAACTGGGCGAAACTACCTTCACTCATTTCGCGGACGGCACGGCTCATAAGAACCGGATGCAAGGGAATGATTTTGTTCAGAGCGTTATGTACACGCACGGCGTTACGTGCTCCTCCTGCCACGATGTACACGGCACGGAAAACAATGCGGATCTGATAAAACCCGGCAGCTCGATGTGTCTGGAATGCCACGGTCCGAAGTCACCCAATGGACCGCACGCGGCAAGTCTTGAGGCGCACTCCCATCATCTTAGAGGAAGCACTGGCGACGATTGCCTGGCCTGCCACATGCCTAAGATCGAAAACACAACACCAGACGATTTCGTCCGCAGCCACACATTTCGATTCATCACACCAGCGATGACCGAACAGTACGCAATCCCAAACCCATGTACGTCTTGCCACAAAGATAAGACCACTGGGTGGGCGAAAACCGCCCTAAAAGGCTGGCAACACCGCTCGCCGTGGCGCGTGGCTCAGTAGAGTCCCAGCCGTGCCCGGACCAGTCCCGGCATTTCTTGCTGACTGGCGATTTTTAGCACATCTAACCCCGCTGCGTGGCCGCTCGCGACCCCGGCTTCTGAGTCCTCAATGACCAACGCCTTAAATACGCCAAGCCGTTCGACTGCTAACCGGTACGGATCAGGCGCGGGCTTCAGATTCTTCACGTCGCCTCCGAACACGGCCGCATGGAACCGGGACCGGAGACCGGCGGCTTCGAGGATCGGTTCCACCTCATTGCGGCCACTCGAAGTCACGACAGCCAATTTGTAACCGGTCAGTGTGTCAAGCAGATCGATCACCGCAGGCGATACCGCTGGGGTGGCCAGCATCCTGGCGCGGAACATATCCTTCTTGCGGGGGTATTCGGCGGCAAGCAATTCGATGTCAAGCGGCGGATCTGATTGTTTACATAATACGGAAAGCATGGCGCGGTCGGATACGCCGATGCCTTGTTCACAGTAGGTTTTCCAGTCGAGTTCTAGTCCAAACGGCTTGAGGATCTCTTGCCAACAAATAAAGTGGACGGGCTCACTATCCACCAGCACTCCGTCGAAGTCGAAGAGAATCGCTTCATATTTGTTCATTCCTTCTAGAATCGCAGGGAGCGCACCATGTTATCAAACGTGCTCTGCATATTCTGAGCGTCGCGGGCGGGAGTGATGAATATTAGATAGAGAAGACCATCCGGGCGAGCTACGGTGACCAGCGTATCGTGCTCGGTTTCGCCCCGGTAAGGCGATTGCGCGGACATGGTGGTGACAAGGGCATCCTTACCGTTGACCTTTACCCGGCGCGAACGCTGGGCGCCTACTTCCAGGCCTGGATTTGCGCGCTGCAGTTGCTGCAACAGTGCGCTGGTGTCCCGATTCAGATCCACCGGATTGTTGTTGTTTGGCGCGGTGTAGAGGCTTGCCATCAACCCGTAGCCGATCTGCACCTGACCGCTGGAATCCTGCGCGATTCCGGATTTAGGCGCAATGGTAACGGCAGCACCATTCTGGTCGCCGAAAACCTGCCAGTTGTCTGGATAGGAGATGGAGAATGCCCTGCCCTTGTATTCGCTAAAGTTCCCAGATGGCCGTATATCTCCGGATGCAGGGCTGCTTCCCGTGCCGGTCAATGCATTAGCACTTTTCTTTTGCGGAGGCGGCAAACTCTTCACAATCGCCTGCATTTGGCGAAACTGATTGTTATCCGCCGCGGTGTAATTCTGTTGAGGCAAGTAACGAATCTCGTTTTGAATCGCCTTCATGCGATTGCCAGGATTTGGATGGTCGGAGAGGAACTGCGGGCCAGCGTGCCCGCCTTGCGCCTCCAACTTCTCAAAGAAACGCGCCAACTCGATCGGGTTATAGCCGGCGCCGGCCATGATCTGCGCGCCGTTCAGATCTGCCTGCGATTCGTCGGTCCGGGAGAACTTTAGCAACACGGAATTGGCGCCGAGTCCAATTCCAGCTTGCGCGAGTTGTCCGAGCAGCGATCCGTTTCCCATCACGGCGCCTGCCAACATGGCCGGCAATTGAATTAAATTCTGCTTCGATGCCTGATTGGTTCCATGACGCAAAGCGACGTGAGAGATCTCATGCGCCATCACCCCAGCGAGTTGATCTTCGTTCTCGGCGGCTGCTATCAAACCGGTGTTTACGAATGTCGGTCCGCCCGGCAATGCGAATGCATTGATGCTTGGATCTTTCACTACTTTGAATGTGTACGGGAATCCGCCCGCCTGCGGTTGGGAGGCAAGACGGCGGCCAATCCGTTCGATATAAGCCTGCAGTTGCGGATTTTGAACGACCTCCATCTGATGTTCAACTTGCGCGGCAGCTTCTTTTCCCAGCGCAATATCCTGCTCCTTTGAGAACAGGTTGAAGCCAGGTTTGAAATGCGACAACTGAGCGAAAGCCGTGCAATTAGCTATTAAGAACAATAAACAGGCTGGCAATTTTCGGGCCATATCGTCTCCTATCGGATGAGATGCAGGCTTCCTGCGAAGCGTTACAGAAGCCGGCAAGTTATAATAACGTAATGTTAACGCCTACTGAGAAGATCTGGCACAACGGCCGCTTCATCGATTGGGACGACGCCAAGATCCACGTACTTTCCCACGTCGTCAGTTACGGCAGCTCGGTATTTGAAGGGATCCGCTGTTATGAGACCGCTGCCGGGCCTGCCATTTTCCGCCTTCGCGAGCATGTCCGCCGGCTGGTGGATTCCGCGAAAATCTACCGCATTGATGTTGGTTTCACCATCGATCAACTTTCAGCGGCGATGGTGGAGCTTGTCAGCGTTAACAACCTTCAGTCCTGTTATCTGCGCCCGATTGTCCTTAGAGGATATGGCGACATGGGAGTTCACGGAACCAAGTGCCCAACGGAGGTCTACCTGGCCTGTTGGGAATGGGGTAAATACCTTGGCGAGGAGGCGCTGGCAAGTGGTGTGGATGTCTGCGTCTCAAGCTGGAACCGGATTGCGCCCAATACCCTGCCCGCGCTGGCGAAGGCCGCGGCGAATTACATGAATTCGCAATTGATCCGCATGGAGGCGCAGGTCAATGGCTACGTGGAAGGGATTGCGCTCGATCACAACGGATCGGTAAGCGAAGGCTCGGGCGAAAATCTCTTCGTGGTGCGCGACGGCAAGATTTTGACGCCTTCTCTTGGCGCGTCAGTGTTGCCGGGAATCACACGCGATTCGGTGTTGAAGCTGGCCGAACAGCTTGGCATTCCGGTTGTTGAGGCGGCAATCCCACGCGAACTGCTTTACATCGCCGATGAGGTGTTCTTCTCTGGTACCGCAGCCGAGATCACACCGATTCGTTCGGTAGATCGAATTATTGTTGGCAACGGCAAGCGGGGTCCGGTTACAGAACAGATCCAAAAGGAATTTTTCGCGATTGTCAAGGGGGCTACGCCGGACCGGAATCACTGGCTGACCCCGGTGCCTTCGCGGAAACTGGCGGAAGTGAATCGATAGACCTTTGCGGACACGTCCGAGCGGTATACCTCCCCCGAGATTTCCGCTCGAACGCGCCCGTATCAGGATCTGTGTTTAGTTGTAGCAAGCCCCCGATGACGAATCCAGTCCAATTTCCGGTTACGATCCTCTTTTCAACATATTTGTGCGCTCATCGGATCATCACTTTACCGCGCTACGCCTGTTTGAAACCTGTGCATAAAACAAAGATACTATGAAATGTTCCGGCATCGACGCCTCCACTGGCGAGCACGTTGAGATTTCCTTCGATAGAGTGATTAACCTGGTGGATCATCTGATTGAGCCGCTGCCGCAGCCGGCGTACATTGCACCGGCCTGGATCGATCTACAGGTGAACGGATATGCGGGTGTGGACTATAACTCGCCGGTGACTTCGCACGAGGAGATCGCGCGGTCTATTCATGTGTTGCATTCGACGGGAACCGCGCGCTTCTTTCCGACGGTGATTACCGGTGGCCCGGACGATATGACGGCATCGCTGCGCAATCTTCAGAAAGCCAGGGAGTCACTCGCGGAAGGCGGCGCGATGGAAGGCTTTCACGTGGAGGGACCGCACATTAGCCCGGAAGATGGACCCCGTGGCGCGCATCCACAACGTTGGGTGAGGCCTCCCGATATCAACGAGTATCGCCGTTGGCAAGAGGTCACCGATGGAAATATCCGGCTGGTGACGCTCTCGCCGGAATGGCCGGATGCGGCGAGGTATATCGAATCGGTAGTGCGGGACGGAGTGGTGGTCAGCATTGGACACACCAGGGCGGCAGCGCAGCAGATTCAGGATGCCGTCAGCGCCGGAGCGGCAAAGTCCACGCACATTGGGAACGGGGCGCATGGAGTGTTGCCGCGGCATCCGAATTATATTTGGGAGCAACTGGCGGAGGATCGTCTTTCGGCTGGGTTCATCGTGGATGGAATCCATTTGGGTCCGGCTTTCTTTAAGGTGGCGTTGCGCGCGAAAGGGATTGCGAGATCGCTGTTGGTGACGGACGCTTCCATGCCCGCCATGTGTACGCCGGGAATCTACAAATTGGGAGAGCAGGAAGTAGAACTCACGGCGGACCATCGCGTGGTGCTGGCTGGACAAAATCGGCTGGCGGGATCGGCGCTCCGGATGGATCGCGCAATTGAGAACGTGATGCGGATCGCGGGAGTTTCGCTGACCGAAGCTCTGTCCATGGCGAACCGGAATCCGGCGCGAGTGGGCAGGATCGCGGGCCGCCAGCGCGGGCTTGCGGCGGGCGAACGGGCGGATTTCGTTCTGTTTCGTTTTGACGAAGATAACAAGTCGATTAAAGTGCTGAAGACTATTGTTGGGGGCGAGGAAGTATACAGCGTTTAACGAAAGTGAAATAATGCAAAAGGCATGGCCACACTCACGAACGCCTTTTACGAACGCCACGTGGATCAACTTTTAGAAGTACTCAACCGGCTCAACTCCGCGCTAAAGGCCAAAGATATTCCGTATCGAGTGATCGGAGGACTTGCCATCTATCTGTACGTGGATCGTATCGATCCAATTGCGGCACGGCTGACGCGCGATGTAGACATCGCAATCAACCGCGCGGATTTGGATAGGATATCGGAAGCGGTCCGGCCTTTGGGCTTTGTGCATCGGCATGCCGCGGGCGTTGACATGCTGGTGTCGGCAGATAATCCGAAGGCGCGCAGTGCAGTACACATGGTTTTCGCCGGCGAGAAGGTTAAGAAGGAGGACGCCGAGCCAGTCCCGGCATTCACGTTACAGTCAGAAACGTTCAACGGTGCATCCGTCGCTCCCATTGCGGATCTGGTCAAGATGAAGCTGACCAGCTTCCGGCTGAAAGATAAGGTCCACGTGCAGGACCTGGACGGTGTCGGCCTGATCACTCCGGAAATCGAAGCTGGTTTACCCGAAATTCTTCGCGAACGGCTGGCGCAAGTTCGAGCAACCGAGTAAGCCCTTAGCTCTCCGGTGTGCGCGCAACCTTTTCGGCGGCACGCATCACCCTTAAAATGTTTCCGCCGTAAATCTTCCGGATATCTTCCGCTCTGTAGCCCCCTTCCAGCAGCCGCCGCGTCAAGTTCGAGAATTTGGAAACATCCTCAAGGCCGGTTGGCACGCAGCCGACTCCATCGAAGTCGCTGCCGATTCCCACCGCACCCGCTCCTACGATCTTCACCACGTGGTCGATGTTGGCGAAGACATCCTCCAGCGTTGCCGGTTCCACTTTTTCACCGGGCTGCGCTTTCTTGTGCTCATCCGCGTAGCGCTGGCTCAGGAAGTCGCAACCGAAATTGATTTGAATCACGCCGCCTTTTTTCGCCAGAGCCTGAATCATTTCGTCGGTCATGTTGCGCGGAATGTTTGAGATTGCCTTGCAAGAGGAATGCGAAGCGATGAGAGGCGCGCGGCTCACTTCCAGGGCGTCCCAAAATGTTTTGTCCGCAACGTGTGAGATGTCCACCATCATTCCCAAGCGGTTCATCTCGCGCACTACATCCTTGCCGAAGTCGGCGAGCCCGTTGTGGCGCTCCACATCCTGCTTCTGCGCATCGCCGGAGGAATCGGCCCAGTGGTTCGTATTGGCGTGAGTGAGCGTCATGTACCGGACGCCAAGATCGTAATAGTCACGTAAAACTCGCAGGCTGTCTTCGATGGCGTGGCCGCCTTCCACTCCCATCAATGCCGCGATCTTGCCTTGCTTATGAGCCGAGACGATCTCATCCGCGGTGCGGGCCAGGATGAAATCCTTCGGATACCGCTCGACGATATCGTGCCGCACCGTATCGATCATTTGAAGCGCGCGGTTCGCCGACCGGGCGCCATACACATACGTGGCCCCGACGTAAACCGCAAAAAAGGTTGCGCCGACGCCGCCTTCCCTCAGGCGAACCAGGTCTGTGTGGCCGGTGTCCGCCCGCTTCCCGAATTCAAAACCGTCCACCGTCCGGCTCGTCACATCGTTATGGGTATCGATTAGGATGGCGGACCGATGCACCGCCATGACTTCGGCGTCAGTTACAGTGCGAGGCTGGGCGGCGAGCGCGCTGGCGTAGAGCAACAATAAAGCGGATCGCATGGATCGAGAGTATCACCAATGCTACGCTGGGCGAGAGGCAAAATGGAAATCGATCCGGCACTGGCGCAACAGGCAATTGAAGAGGGCCTGCGGAAATATCCCTCCATGGCCGCATACGGCGCGCAGCTTGCCTGGCGAGCTCTCTTTCAAGGCGGAGCATTTCAATTACAGTACACGCAGGCGCCTCCGCGAGAGAACGCCGACGCCTGGGAATTTCAGAACGCGGTGGTGAAGGCGTATAAGAGGCTGGCCGGGATCTGACCTAGATCACGCCGAATTCTTTCTTGATCGCCTTAACATTTTTCAAGGCTTGTTCCTGGAATGGACTTTTGATCGCCGAGGGCAAAAACGGACAGAATTCATGGCCTACCAAATCGCTGTATTATTATGTTGCACAGCTTCAAATTTCCACCACGTAGACCTGCGTGCAGCCCGTGCGGTCGCTGGCGAATGCAACCTTGGTCTCATCGGCAGAGAACGATGGATGGGGATGCGTCCATTGCGGCCCATAGACTGTATCGGCTGCCGTTTCCATCCAACTGAGAGCGCCGCTTTGGGCGTTGCTACGGACTGCGGCGAAATCCGCCGGCAGCGCGTATCGCGACGTCCGCCACTGTGATCCCTGGTTGGTCGCCTCTGACATGCAGAGACGCCGCTCCTCACCGCTTGCCGTATCGATCAGGAACAGCCCAAGGTCGGGGTGGTTCGTATCGCAGAGCACTTGCGTACCGGCCCGGTTCGCCGCGATATGCCAGGCGTTGAAATCGCAAATGGGTGTGATCTCGCCAGTGTTCCAATTCATGCGGCGTAAGGCGTGCGGCCATACCGTGAAAACGATATCGCCTGTCTTGCCGAGAAATGTTTCGTGAACGATGAACTCATCGTTGCCGTGCTCATACAGGCACTGGATAGAAGATCCATCACGCTTCACGCGATGCATGCGCGGAGCGGGGTCGCCGGCAAACAAAATCCAACTCGGGTCCAACGGGTGGAACTGAGGATGAATGATGGTTCGAGGAAATGGAATCAGCTTCCACTCCGTTCCATCCGTGCGCCCGGCTACAAGGCCCGCCTGACTTCCCTGCTTCACCGCCGCGGTGATCCAGCCGCCGTCCGCGCTCAAAGAGCATTCTCCCAGTTGAGCTTCCGGAAACTCAACGATCCTCCGTTCGCGCAGTGCCGCAAAATCAAGGGTCCAAATCGTGCCACCGCGGACAAAGAACAGTGCGCCGCTGACTCCGTCAATGGCAGGTGAAAAAGGATGAATCGGGGCGCCGTCAGTGAGTTGGCGGATGCCGCCCTGGGGGAACTGCGCCTCAAACAACTGCGGCTCGCCCGTCCGGTACGAGGTGAAGATTAACGATTTCCCATTCGGCAGAAATGAGCTCTGCAAGAAATAAGTGGGATGGTTGATAGACGGATGATTCGTGATCTGATG
The DNA here is from genome assembly GCA_038200305.1 of Bryobacterales bacterium. Classification (GTDB taxonomy): domain Bacteria; phylum Acidobacteriota; class Terriglobia; order Bryobacterales; family Bryobacteraceae; genus JANXXV01. Next base: position 6,214 of record JBBPYD010000245.1, on the reverse strand, counting down.
AACTACGGCGCCCGTCACCGCATCCCGAAACGATGAACTCTCCGATGGAAAGATTTGGCCTTTACTCACGTATTAATTCCCAGGTATTTGTTCCGGCCTTTTACCAGCGCTTCCATTTTGCGGTCCGCAACCGACCGTTTCAACATCCAGAAACCGCAGTCGGGATGCACCCAGCCGAGTCTGCCGGCGCCCAGTTTCTTCTCGATCGTATCCATGCTCGCGGCGATCTCATCGGGCGTTTCCACGCGATTAATTTTCACATCGATAACACCGGCGCCCATCTTGATCCGGGCATCCACATTACGCAAGGCGTCCAGATCTTCCACCGGACGATGGGCAAGTTCCAACACCACATGATCCGTGTGAAGAGAATTCAGGAAATCGATGAGTGACTGCCAATGGCCTTGCTGAATGGTCTGGCCGCCGTAGTTACCAAAGCAGAGATGCACGGCGCGCTGGCATTTGATCTTGTCCAGGACTACGTTCATCGCCTTAGCGGCAAGCGGAGCATCGGCCGGGTTGCCGGGAATATTCGCTTCGTCCACCTGAATGCAGGCACACGGCAAACCCTCCACCTGGGCGGCTAGAACCCCGGCGATAGCCATGGTTAGTGCTTCGAAATCGCCATAGTGATTATCAAGCAGCGTGCGCGACAACATGTACGGACTGGTGACGGTGAATTTGAAATCCCCGCCCGCCACGGAGGCCGCTGCCGCGCAATCGGCAAGCAAGTTCAGTCCGCCTTCACCAACCGGTCCGGTTACAACACCGGCCGGCTTGTTGCGGAACCCCATCGTCTCTTTGCGTTGAAACGCTTCGTAATCGCTGCGGCCAAGCGACGTCCTGATGCCGGACATGGGGGCGATAAAGTACTCAATCATTCCGTTGGTGTCGGGATGATTCACATCGAAGCGATAAAGTTCGCCATCGGTTGGGAGGTCGATACCGGCCTGCCGCTGTATGTTGAAAATCACGCGCGTTGCGTCAGCGCGAGCCTGATCGCTGGGCAGCGCGGAGAGCCAGTCGGGAGTCGGATACGAACCTACTGTAGTTGTCAGGATTGCGGGGTTAGTCGCCATGGTTGATGGAAGAGAAATGATAGCAAAGCGCCGGGCCGGTGCTAGTAGGCGGCTAATCGTTTCGGAACCAACAGCATCGCCAATAGCGCAATCGCCAACCCGGCAACCGCATCGACAGCGTAGTGATATCGCCCATAAACAGTGGCAATGGCTACCAGTGAGGCATAGATGAAGATCCCCCTGCCAAACCACTTTCTCTCAGGCAACGCCCGCATCATTCCGAACGCCGCGGAAAAGGCGGACGATACATGCGCGCTGGGGAACACGCTGCTGTGGATTCCGTAATTTCCCACCACCAGCAGATTCGATTGCCGGAACCACGTCACGATGGTGGGCATGTCCGCGCCTGGATACACGGTTCGCGGAGGCTCGGAGGGAAAGTAAGGAAAGCATCCGTACGCAAGAAGCGTGCCGAACAAATACAGCATCAGGAATTGTTGAGACCGCTCCGGCTTGCGCACACCGTACAGCACGGCAACCGAAAACGGCCCGATCGCATACACCAATAGATAACAGAGCTCGAGTAGCCAGGGGATGAACGGGCCGGTGCTCTCAATCAGATGCTGGAATCCATACTGGTGAAGGAACTGCCGGTCCCAGATGATCCACATCGCCTCCAGCCGATGGCTATGGTGAGAGGGCGTAAACCAATCCATTTCGCGATAAGCCACCAGGGTGGATGCCAGCGCCAAGCTATTGCGAAATAGGCCAATGATGGGACTTCGTGTACGTACTTCAAGAAACGCGAGCGTTCCGAAAACGGCCGCGATGCCAACCACAACGATATAGGGAAACAAAATAACTGTTGGCGCCAAAGGAAAGAACACGGAGGCAATGGCGACATAGGAGAAGTAAACCACCAACAGCCATTCGTTCGGCCGCAAAAAGGCTCTTTTTACGGCCACATCATGTCCGTAACGGCGGGATTTAACCGGTAATTAAAGCAGAATCGTGGATGACCGCTCACGATTCATAGCCTACACCCGATCCGGTTCACAACAGCTTATCCAGCGTAATCGGCAAGTCTCGAACGCGCTTTCCGGTTGCATGGAATACGGCGTTGGCGTTGGCCGCGGCCACAGCCTTTCTTTGTCCCGGTCAGGTTCAGGTGCTCACGCAGGAGGTCCAACAACGATGTCCAGGGCGCGACATTCAGATGCTTTTCGGCGCCGTTTATCTTGAGGGTGATCGATCTCCGCTCGGGCAGCGAGACCGATTCCTGCGCAACGGTTGGGAGGTCTAAATTGGTGCTCATTGGGCTGCCTTTTTAGACTGCGTGAGCCGAAGATAGTATCCACTTCCATACGAGTCCTGGAGGGATATAAACAGCTAAGACACCGCTGGCCATGCGGGTATTCGTTTGTAAGAGTGAGCGACTTGTAAAAGGAATGTTTGGTTTTATAAGAGATGTGTTGGTGAGCCGGGCGGGACTCGTGGCCGTAGAGCCTATTGAACACGCAAGTTATTGATTTTGTGTTTGCCAAAATTGCCCCAAATGCCTCAAAATCCGTTTCATGGAGACACTATGGAGACACCGGCATCTTGGCGGTTCGCTAACTCTCCGAATCGAAAGCGGCCCTTCGACCTTGAAGCCGATCAGTTAGCCCTCGCACTCTGTTTCAACCTTGATTTTCTAATCATCTCGATAGTTTGTGCCTTCTGTTGTTCGACTTGATTTGCGACGGCAATCTCAAGATTCACGGCCAAAGACTTGGCAAATCCGTCGAGACCGGGAAACAGTGATGCGCTATGGATGTTCATGCGACGTAGCTCTTCGAGGAAATGGATGCGCTGATCACGCTTCAACACTATCCGGCTGACGACCTGTTCTTCTGCTACGGTTGGCCGCACCAGCATTCCAAGAAGAGCGGTTGAAAATGAGATGTCGTGCCGAAGATTGGTCAACAGTTGCCCCTGCTGAATATTGATGCGCTCGTTCAGCCGCAGCGGAGGAGCAATGACGATGATTGGATTGTCGCTTCCTTCTGCGAGAATTATCTCGTTCAGGTAGCGATGCCATGTGTGGAAGTCTTTCTCGGTTGGGCAGTCCGAAAAATTGGTACTGATTAACTCGTGAGATCGCCCCTCTAGCCACGATTGGTTGATAGCCCAAAGGGCAGAATTTCCGCTCGAACCGGTCTCCAGTGCGAAGTACAGCGCCACGTATGGCGAGGTCGTCCAGTCAAGGAGACGAGTCGGTGCCCCGTAGTGCTGCATCAAAGCAAGCCAGTTGATAGTTTCATTCGACCCCGGAATGTCCTCGTGGTGTCGATGCGCTCCCCGTTGGAAATCGAGCAGAAGGTTCTTCTCGTTCTCTAAAGAGTTGATCCGTCGAACTGATTCGCTGATGATGTCTTCAGTCTCGATTTTAACTGTTTGGGTAACCGCACGATCCAGAGTCGTGACTAGCTTCCAGTCAGCAACCCTGTGCCCTCGGAAGCTCCCTGTGGCGGCGAATGGCTAAACCAATCCTGGAACTCTTGCCACGTTCTGATCGGCTCCGGTTCTGTTACTAGCTCTTCAAATTGCTCCAGGTTCTTGAATGGGTCGTAGTTGTTCAGCATCGACCGCATTCGAGATTGCCACTCAGCAGACTTCATAAATTCCTCAGCCGCAGTTGGGAGTTAATGTATGGACTGCGGCCTTGTTCTTCCAAAGCCGCTCCCCCGTCACTACTTCTTCTTCGTCGGCACTTTGTTGTGCTCGACCACGGTGGTGCTTGGGTGAGTCTTGGCATACTTCATTGTTACGAACTCACCGCTCTTTGCACTCCGGGCTTTCGCTGTCACCTTTGGCTCGATCATGCCGATCTTGCGCCTGATCCGCATACCTGAGTCCATCAAGGATTGTCGTTGTTTCTGGAAGGTTATCCTTCGCTACATCTCTCGATTCTTTAGCGGTGGCAGCCGACAGCCTGATGACGCAATCGGAACTACGATTGACTCGGTTGCCTCGAATCCAACCGTAGGGCGCTTTGACGGATGCAATACCCTCGTTGGCGCGATCAGGCGCTTGTCGAATGGATCGCATGCCTGTTTGACCAGACGGGAACACCCGCACATTGACCGGATCACCTTGGGCAGCGAAATCGAATGGTTCACCCTCTTCTCCGCTGAGGCATGTTCCAGGAGGTAGTGCAGCGTTATGGGCGAGGCCGTTTCGATACCACCACTCCAACTGTTTGGCCTGACCCTTCGTGAGCGACAGCCCAAAGCACGGTTCGTTCAGGACAAGAAACGGCTCCCCTTTGGTCAGATCGCTGCGCCCGGCAAGTGCCAAGTATCCCCCGAGCGCATCTACTACGCAGAAAAGCAAAAGAATGGCGGAATATCCGAGGCAACCACCATCCGACTTTTGCTGCTTTAAGCAGAGTTCCGCTGTTGTGAGATATTCTTCCAAAACTTTAACGGACAACGTAGCGGGTTCTCGGTGGATCACCATACCTAATTCTCCATCGGGCATCGAAGCTCCGCAACCTTCGCTCCGTTCCTCAGCTAGGCTTCGAGCTTACGCCTAAGCTCCGGGGAAACCCAAAAAACGCCTATCGTGCCATCCATCGTCTGAGACGACTTGATCATTCCGTTGTGCTCGAATGTTTCGAGTATGTGATCTACGATTCGGATTGGCTGCTGCAATTCCTGAACAATTGAATGGTTCGACTCGTTCTGACCTCGGACCAAGAGTCGTCCAATATCGGCACACAGTCGTCGGTAGTCAGGAACGGCGAATCGAACGAACTGGTCGAACCCATAGCTCGTAATGCGGAAATCGTAGACGTGGAGCGGCCCAAGCACTCGGTAAGGCTCAACGTACAGACGCCCCTCCAAGATTTCCTGACTCTCCATGATCTGTTTCTCGGAGATGCCCTGCGATGCCAATTCTGACACAACCCTTTCGCCGTGGATTAGGGTCGAGTGCCCCTGCTCGATGGCGATTCTGCAAGCGTGTTCAAAGATAATGCTGTCGATTGGGGTTAGCCCCTCTAATTGAAGTACGTCGGGCCGAACATAGGCTGGTGCGCTGCCCAAGGGTGGTTTGCTGTACTGGCCGTAGACGGCGTTTACGATCTGCTCAAATTCTCGCTCGTAATCATCGACGTTTGGAATATCTATCCAGAGGGTGCTCATCAGGGCGGCAGGAACTTCGCAGCCGTCGAGACGAAGTGGGATCAACTTCGTGTTTTCAGCGATGCGCTTCACTATTCCTGCGTTCAGTTCCTCACGCACCCATTCGCTGTTCACGCTGTTCTGCGACAGCACAACAATAAACGCTGTACAAGACTTCAGCCCTTCGTTGAAAATCTTATCAACCAAACTGTCGCCCGGAAGCATCTCCCAACTGTCAATCCACGCATCGATTCCTTTGCTTCGTAGACGCCTCGCAAACTCAAGCACAAATCTCTCTTTGTCTGCGTGTGCATGGCTGATGAACGGTCTCGGTGTTTTTGCCATAAAGATCAGTCCTTCTTCATCCTCGTCCGAATGCATGGTGGTTCGACCGGGTGGAAGAGTGCGGTGACAAGCCAGCCCGTCAACGACCGAATGAGCACCACCGAGAATCTTCTTAAATGCATCCTCGGTGTGCTGGCTCGGCGCAAGGTTGGTGAGCCGGGCGGGACTCGAACCCGCGACCACTGCATTAAAAGTGCGGTGCTCTACCAACTGAGCTACCGGCCCACTGCGTGAGGTTTTGATCCCCGTTGTTACTTTTTCAAGAATAACATGCTGAATCCGTGCGCCTACCGGATTGCCAAAGCATTCCCGCGCATCGCGTTAGGTGGCGGGGTGAACACAAACAGCGCGGGGTCCACATCGCCGGAAAGCTGCACCAGGTTCCACACCGCTTTCGTTGTCACTTTCCTGAACAGCTTCGTTTCCTGAAATACCGATTTCAGAACCAGATGGCTCTTCAAATCGACCCAAAGAACCTCGGACCATTTCTCATCGGGCGCCGGCGTGAGCCGCAGCACAATACACTTCACTTTCTGTTTGCCGTCCGATTGATTCTTCTCACCCAGGTTTTCGACGGTGACGTTCATTCGATCAAGAAGCTCGAAGCGCGTGAAATAACGGAAATGGTTCTCCTCCAGCGCGCTGGCATCCCCGGGTTTGGCATATCGCACTGTTTCCCGGACG
>JBBPYD010000244.1:0-42541 GCA_038200305.1 Bryobacterales bacterium | reverse complement strand
TTCGGTACGGAACGTGAGGACGCCGGATTTGGGCGGGGTATCCGAAGCCTGTCCGAGCGTGGACAGACAGGTGGCGAGTAGCGCCAGAAGTTTGTACATATAGTCTGGACGCGGTGGAAGGCGGGGTGTTACACGGCTTTGCGGGATACGTTTCGCGTGGAGCATCGTCAATAGTTTGCAATGACGCATACTTCCAGAGATCTGGGCGGGCATGCGAAGGCTTGGCTGGCTGTTGCAATGGGGTGGGCGGCAGGATACATAGACGTGTGCGGCTGGCTGGTGCTGGCGCACGTTTATACGGCGCACATGACCGGAAACACGGTCAGCTTGGGCGTAGATATGGCGCAGGGCGATTGGACGCAGGCGCTACACCACGGTTGGCCCATTTTGGCCTTCCTTGGCGGCCTGCTCTTCAGCGCGATGACAGCAGGCGTTTCGCGGCGGCGTGAAGTCCGGTCGTCGTTTGCAATCGCTCTTGGAACGGAGGTCGTGCTGCTGGCGGTTTTTATCTATGCCGGCACGCAACTACGGATTGCGGAAAATCCGAAGGAAGTCTCCACCGAGGCGCTGTTGTTCTTGATTGCGGTACTGGCCGCATCTCTGGGAATGCAGACGGTGAGTGTGACGCGGATCAACGGGCTACGGGTATATACGACCTATCTGACGGGGTCGCTATCAAAATTTGCCGAGGCTGTTACGGATTATGTGCTCTGGTTTCACGACCGGACTCACGGAAGGTTCGTACGACGGATTGGGAAGGTGCTGCGCGTCACACCTCGCCAACGGTGTGCGCAGCACGCGGCCCTGACTGGTGGATTATGGATCTTCTATTTTGCCGGTGCTGTGTGTGGGGCTTCAATGGAGCACCGTTATGCGCTGATGGCTCTGCTTGCGCCGCTGGTGGTGTTGGTATGCGCGACATTTATCGACTTAAAATGGCCGGTTATGGCTGCCGATGAACCCAGGAACAAGATCCGGCTCCCAAAAGATAACGATTGAAGGTCCGCTTTGTTCATAGTTCGCCGTTAGATGGTTTGAACAGTTAGCAACCAACCGTTTGCATGGCGTCCAACTGTTGATATGAGAAAAGTAGCGTTTTACATAACCGCGGGAATTTTCGGAGTTGGGATTGCGTTCACGGCGGCAAAGGTAGATTTGCCCCAGCCTTACGCAACTCCTTCGGCCGATAATCATCCAACGATGGTTCCGCAGCCTGGGGGCGCGGCTCTGAACGTCCCTGCCGGCTTCACCGTAAATGTCTGGGCGGACGGATTCGCCAGACCCCGGTTTCTGCTACAAGGCAAGCAGGGTGAGATTCTTTTGACTGACAGCGGACCGGAATCCAAAAGCGCCGCTGTGGGCAGCAAGAGCGCGGGAGCCTCCGATGGTACCGTCTATGTGTTTGCGGGCGGCGATCCGGCGAAACGGAAGCCGCTGATTCGCGGATTGAATCGTCCTTACGGAATGGCGATTCTGAACGATTATCTCTATGTAGCGGAAGCCGATTCCGTGAAACGTTATCGATACAACGCGGCCCAGCTTACGGTCGGGAAGGGCGAACCGATCATATCACTGGCAGGTTTCAACGATGGCCACTGGACTCGAAGCCTTCTGTTCGATCGCGCCGGCCAGAAGCTCTATGTCGGGGTTGGATCGGAGAGCAATGTCAGTACGGGCGAAGATCCCCGCCGGGCGGCGATCAATCGCTACAATCCGGATGGCTCCGGTCATGAGCTGTTTGCCACGGGCATGCGGAATCCAATCGGACTGCACTGGTATCCCGGCACGGATACGCTTTGGGCAGCAGTTCAGGAGCGCGACGATTTAGGAGACAATCTGGTTCCGGACTACCTGACCCATGTCCAGCAGGGCGGATTTTACGGCTGGCCGTACGCCTACTTTGGCCCGCATCCCGATCCGCGGGTTAAACCCGGGAAACCGGACCTGGGTGCCAAAACGATCACCCCGGATGTTTCGTTGGGCGCGCATGCGGCTGTGCTCGATTTCACTTTCTACACCGGGAATCGATTTCCAGCCGAGTACCGGGGCGGAGCGTTCCTGGCATTTCATGGCTCCTGGAACCGTTCGAAACGGGTTGGATATGAGGTTGCGTTCGTGCCGTTTCAAAATCAGAAACCGTCCGGTGAGCCGAAAGGTTTCTTAACCGGTTGGATGGAGTCTCCCGATAAAAAAGATGTTTGGGGTAGGCCCGTGGCGGTCTTTGAGATGACCGATGGCAGTCTGTTGATCACGGACGACGGCGGAAAGAAAATCTGGCGGGTGGCTTACGGGAAGTGAGGCGGACTAACGCTCGGCATCCTGCCGGCGCGCTTGGAACCAGCGCATGAGCGGAGTCACCGAAGCCCCATGCAGCACGATGGAGCATGCGACGAAGGCGAAGGTGATGCCTAGCAATCGCGGTTGCAAACTGGCCGGCAGGCCGTGCCCGAACGCATAGAACAAATAGTAATGAGATCCGATCCCCCGCAGTCCGAACCATCCTATGAGCCGCCGGTCCAGGCGCGGCACTTTGGCCCCCCACAATCCGATCTCCGCGGACGCGGGACGAATCAGCAGGAACAGCAATGGAACGAGCCAAAGCGCTTCTTGCGGCAGGCTTTTAGGGGTGAATAGAATTCCGAAAAGGATCACCATGCCAAGCTCGGCCATACGTTTAAAGTGCTCATTCAGTTCGAGCACTGCCTCGGTCAGATAGGCTGCGCCTTTTTCCGGGCTCGCGGCAAGCTCTTTCTTCTTCTCCACGGAGACCGGCAGTTCCGCGGTATTCTCGTGGCGGTCGGGGTTCCGGTTCATCTCCACTCGGCGCAACGCGTATCCCGCGGCGAAGACCGCAAGGAACCCGGAGGCGTGGCAGAGTTGGGCGACACCGTATGTGAGCAACAGCATTCCCAGAGCGAGAAAGTCGTGCCGTCCGAAGCCTTCGCCGTGCGCTCCCCGCAGGTGAAGAATGTAGCGCGCAAGAAGCGTGGAGAGGATGGCGCCGATCGCCAGGCCGCCAACAGTCAACCAGATCATATCCCGGACGAACCACACCCAACCTCCTCCTTCCAATGTTCCACGGAGCAGATCGAGGCCCAGTATCGCAAACGGGAATGCGGTTCCATCGTTCATGCCGGCTTCGCCCGTGATTCCGAAGCGCAAACGGCTGCGGTCGAAGGGGCTATCCAGTTCCACGTCCGAAGCGAGCACCGGATCCGTCGGCGCCAAGATTGCGCCCAACAGCCGGGTTGCGCCGGCGGGAAGCCGCAGAAGGAAACTCCAACCAGCGTAATCAGGCCAACGGTCAGGACCATCGATCCAAATGCCAGCCAAATTGTTACCAGCCATTTGCAGTCGCGCAGAGGAACCCGCAGCTTGAGACCCGCGGTGAAGAGTGAAATCAAGACGTGATTTCAGCGGTGCCTCAAGGAAAGCCTGGCTGGCGACTGGATCGAGGCGCACTACGCCGAAGACTTGCGGGCCTAATAGAAAACCGATGCCGAAATAGACCATGGCCGTGGTAAAAGGCAGCCGGTCTATCAGCGTTCCGGTAAAGGCAATGCCTGCAAACAGGACACCAAGCGTTATGTACCAGAAATCGGAACTCACCCCTGTTGGATGGCATCAGGCAGGCGCGGTCTCCGGAACGCAACCATTTCGCGCGGATTTTTGACGAAGCAAGATTAGATTTCGCTTTCCAAGATTTGCAAAGAGCAGTATAATCACCCAAGCTCGCTCTTAACTTTTGGATTCCTGGGGGATGTTCCATGCGTCTGTTTCGTTGCTTCGCGCTTGTTTCCGCGCTCACCAGCCTTGGTTCCTTCGTATCCGCGCAAATTGGCACCGCCACGATCACTGGCCGTGTAACCGACCCAACTGGGGCCGTGATCGCGAACGTTTCGGTCACGGTACTACAACCGGATACTAATTTCCAGTTCACCGCCACAACCAATGAGGACGGCTTATTCCGGGTGCAATCCTTGCAACCCGGCCCGTATCGCGTCACGTTTGAAACCGGGGGCTTTAAGCGGCTGGTTCGCGACAATATCGACCTCCGGGTCGGCGATACCCTGCCGGTAGACGCTTCCATGCAAGTTGGAAACGTCAGCGAGTCCGTCGAGGTGAAGTCGCAAGCGCAATTGATCGAGACCGAGACGAGTGCGGTGGGTGCGGTGATGGAGGGGAAAACGCTCTACAAGCTGCCTTTGTATCAGCGATACGTGAACTCAACATTGAATCTGGTCCCCGGCGTCTCGACGGGCGGGTACGCGTATGGTGGCGATTTGGGAGCCTATCACATCGCCGGACAGCGTAATGGCGCAAGTTCGATCGGCCTATTTGAAGATGGAGTCTCCGGGAACAGTTCGCAGGCCGGAAGCGCCGCTACGATCAAACCGGTGCAGAACTCCGTGGAAGAGGTGAAGGTACTGACCACGGTGCTGCCGGCCGAGTACGGGCATTCTGCGGGCGGCGTGATCAGCGTGGTGAAAAAGAGCGGCACGAATGAACTGCATGGCATGGCGTCCGACTACGGCCGCACGCGCCGCATGACGCATCGGCTGTTCTTCGATAAGTACCGGAACTCCGACAATCAGCCCAACGCTCCGAATGGCCTTCCCACATGGTTTATGATGCCCGATGCGAATGTGGGCGGTCCTGTGGTTCTGCCTAAAATCTATAACGGGCATAACAAGACGTTCTTCTTCTTTGGGTATCAAAAGCTGATTGAGAAGAAGGCGGCGCAGGCACTTCAGCAGACTCCGACAGAGGCCGAAAAGGCCGGCGATTTCAATTTCGGCGGGATTGGAAATCCGATTTACGATCCGCTCACGACTCGTCAGAATCCGGATGGCACGTGGACGCGCGATCCTTTCCCGAACAAGACGGTTCCCTTAAACCGCATCGATCCGGTAGCCCGCAAAATTTTGCAGATTAGCCCCTGGGCGGGTGCGAACCAGCCTGCATCGTTCAGCTCCGCCGGGCCCATCGGCAATTACTTGTACAACGAAAAATCGCGAACCTTCTTTGAGGACTTCAGCGGCCGCGTGGACCATCAGATCAACCAGAACATCAAACTTTATGGCAGCTATACTTACAACCACCAGAGCGGACTGGGGCGCCCTACGAACATCGGCATCTCCGATTTTGACGGTACCAATGGTAACTTGACCCCGTTCACGCAACAGAACGGCTCTGGCGGCAACACCTGGGTGATCAATCCCTCCATGGTCAACGATGTTCGCGTGGGTTACTACCGCACACGCAACGACACGATTGTTCCCTCATTTGGAAAGAATTACGGGCAGATCCTTGGCATTCCAAATATTAATGGGGCACTACTGCCGGCTTTCGGAGTGCCAAACAGTTCAAACGAACAGTTCACACCGGAATCGATTTATGGGCTTAACGTTTCCGGACCGAACCGCAGCATTGGCGAAACACTTTCGTTGCGGGACGACCTCACCAAGATCAAAGGTTCGCACGCCTTCAAGATGGGCTATGAGATTCTGAAATTCCGGTTGAATTACACCAGAACCGCGCACCCGAGCGGCGATTTCCGATTCGATTCGATGACGGCGGGTCTGCAGCCCGGTGGCGCCCCGGTCCCAAATACCGGAAATACGTTCGCAGGGTTTCTGGTGGGAGCGGTGCGGCAAGCAACTTTCGATACCGAACTTACGTCCTGGTTGCCCCGATCCTCCATCAACAGCTTCTACTTCCAGGACGACTGGAAGGTAACGCCAACGCTTACTTTGAACCTGGGAGTGCGCTATTCGAATGAGAGTCCATTCAAGACGCAGTATGGACTGATGAGCAACTTCGATCCAACGGGAACCGACGATGTGACGGGCTTGAAAGGCGCCATTGTCCATCCAACGTCGGCGTTGAATCAGCGGGACAGTAATAACTTTCAGCCACGGATCGGAGCTGCCTGGCACCCCTACAGGAAATGGGTGTTTCGAGGCGGCTTTGCGCTGAATACGGTGGATGTGAGATTCCCGAACGCGCGGGACCAGTATGACGAATACGCCACGAACACAGTGCAGCAGCGTGCGCCGAACGATCCGAGGCCGCTCTACTTGTTGAGCCAAGGCCCGAACCCGGTGACGTTCACGATCCGGCAGAACGGAACGTCGCCATTCAACGGAACAAATTTCAGTTCGCGTGGCGTGACCTGGTGGGATCCTAATTTGCGCAATCCGTACGTGCTGAACTGGAATATGAGCGCGCAGTATGAAATCAACCCGGAATACATGGTGGAAGCGGTTTATCAGGGTTCCGCCGGTATCGGTCTGATTGAGCGATGGAACGCAAACGTTTTCCCGGTGGATTTGGGTAAGGGCAACCCGGCTTTGCAAACCGCCGTGTTCAGTAATCCTCAGGCTTATCGTCCGTTCCCGCAATTCGGAGATATTCTGTTGCGCTCCAATTTTGGACACTCGACTTACCATTCAGGCACCGTGCGGCTGTCAAAGCGGTACTCGCGCGGGTTGGTGCTCAACGCGTTCTACACCTATTCGAAGGCGATTGACAGCCAGGATGACGACAACTCCGGGTCCGGTGTTGCACCCCTTCAGAACCGTAGCCTTGAGAAGGCACGAGCGGGTTATGACCGGACTCACCGGCTCAATCTGGTGGGGACTTACGAATTACCGGTGGGTAAGGGAAGGCGCTTCCTGAATCGGGGGGGATTCTTGAACGTCTTGTTAGGGGGATACGAGATCGCTGGAATCCAAACGCTGGAAAGTGGCAATCCGCTTACCTTCAGCTTCACGAATAGCCCGTACAATTACTATCCTACCTACGCGGGCGCCCGCCGCCCGAACCTGGTGGCGCAGCCCACGTTATTGCCGAATTGGGGCGAGCTGGGAGGAAACCGGTTCAACCAGGCGTTAAGCAACCCAATCATAGACATCAACAATTTCGCGTACCCGGCCCCGTTCACACCTGGGAATTCGGGACGCAACATTCTGACGGGAACGCGGCTGTTATGGTCCCAGGTGTCGGCGCAAAAGAACTTTCATCTGACCGAGCGATTCAACCTTCTGTTCCGCTGGGACTTCCAGAACCCATTCCACAACTACAACTTCTCGAATCCGACAACAACGGTCGACCTGAGTAGCGACGCGAATAAGAAGTTGTTCGGGAAGTTAACTGCCGACCAACGATCAGCCTCTGTGGGCGGTCAGGCGTTGATGAATCTTACATTGCAGTTGAGGTGGTAACTTCCGATTCTAGCCGTGGTGCCGGCCTTATCGGCCGGCGCCATGGCTAGAAGTACCCGCTGGCGAGCTCAGGTTTTGTCCGGATGGCCAGTTCCCAACTCGCTTTGGCGTCCCGATCCTGGCCCATCTCTTTCAGGGCGTGGCCCAGGTTTAAGTGGGCTTCCGCCAAGCTTGGATTGATACCGATCGCTTCCCGATAAGCCTTGGCGGCTTCTTCAAACCGGTTCTCTTCGTGCAGCGCGATACCCAGGTTATAGCTCAGTTCGGCGCTGCGGTCACCTAGTTTATTGAGCTTCGTCCGATATTCCAGCGCTCTCTTGAGATCGTTAAGTTCCACCGTGAGGGCCGTCAAGCTGCGCAGAGTTTCCACCGAGGCTGGCTGTATCGAATATGCCTTTTCGAGGGATGTCCTGGCGGACTGCCTTTCTCCGGACCACCAGTACGCGAGACCAAGGTTGAGATGAGCATCGGCCCAATCCGGGCGTTTCTTCAGGCACTCGCTGAATGCTTCCACGCTGCCGGGGTAATCGCCTTGTTGGAGCTGGATGTAGCCCAGGCGGAACCATGCTTCTTCCCAATCGGGCTTCTTGGCAACCGCTTCCGAATAGAGAATGGCGGCTTCTTCCTCGTCGCCGCGTTGATCGGCCAGGAGTGCCATGTTCCAAAGTGCCGCCGGGAGATCGGGAGCGATCTGAAGGGCACGCTCATACGCCTCACGGGCACCCGCGGTGTCCCCGATTTCTTGCAGAACGACGCCCAAATTTGCGGGCGCCTGTCCGGACTTTGGGTTGATCCGGATCGCCTCTGAGTAGGCGCGCGCGGCCTGGTCCAGCCGGCCCAGTTTCTGACACGCCACCCCTAGGTTGTACTGCGCTTCAAACGAATCCGGAACAGCTTTTGCCAACTCGGAACAGTGCTGTACCGCCGCTTCGAACTTGCCGGATGCGAGCGCTGAAGCTGCCAAGCCTTCCAGCGCAACGCGCGCTTGTGGCTGGATCTTGAGCAGTTTTTCTGCATACCCCTGCACGGCGTCCAGGTCTTTACCGGCGAGACCGAGCGAAACCAGGTTCGCCAGAACGTCCGGCGAGTCCGGCTTGCCGGCCAGAATCTTCTTGTACGCTTCCGACGCTTCGTCGAAGCGGTTCAGCATATGGGCGCACATTGCTCTGCCGAACAGACCCGCCTCGCTGTCCCGGTTTTCAGCGAGGTACAAATCAAAGTTCGCTACCGCTATCTCCGGTTGCTTCAGCCGTAGTTGACAGATCGCCAAGCCGAGGCGCGCCAATGATCTGCCCGTATCGGATTCCAGCGATTTCCGGAAGGCATCCGCAGCTTCCGGTGTCTTCCCCGCCTTCTCTAGGCAGATCGCCAGGTTATAGTGAGCGGTCCTGTGCTTCGGCTCGGAAGCTGCGAGCTTTGCGTAGCAGTCCGCGGCCTCTTGAAATTTCCCTTTCTCGAAATAGATCTGGCCTAACGTCGGGTAAATCTCAGAGAGGAACAAGCCTTTCTGCAGCCCGCGTTTCAGCTCTTCAATCGCCTCACCGCTTTTGCCTTGCAGATGCAAAGGCACGGCCTTGATTACTTCGGCAGCCGAGATAGCCTTCTTATCCATCCCTGGCGAAGCGCCGTCCAGTTGCAACGGCGTTTCCGCTGTTTCCTCGTCGTCAAACCATAACCATTCGTTGTCGTTTTCCGCCACGGTGATTTCCTGTATGTTAGTTGCCGGGATAAGAGATTTGCGAACTGCCTATCCGCGCCTGTTCGCCGCGCTCTGTATAGAATCCGGTGCCGCCAGTTTTTACCCGGTCGTCCGTCCAGTAATCCACCAGCTTGTCTTGAACATAAGTGGTGAACTTGTTGCCCCGGACGTCCAGACGAACCCTGTAAACAGTATCCATTTTGAAGTCATTGGGCATCATGACCTGGGTGTGAGTCCCTTCCTGGCCGTTAATCACGGAGTATTTGATTAATGCGAGAACCGGGTTTAATCCGGGCTTGACGATCTCAAGCTTACAGACATAATAATTAGTCGGATTGGCGGCGCGGAAAATCCAGCCAAGCGCTTTCTTTTCGATTTGACCGCGGAACTCGAAGCGGTAATCCGGCATGGACATTGACGGACGGAACAGCGAGATCTGCTTGCCCTTGTTCACCGAGACCTCAGAACCCCAGTTGGTAGTCCAGCCACCACCGCCGATCAGCATGCCTGGGGCTGCGCTTTGCCCGGCCGTGGCGGGGTTCGACGGCGTGCCGCTCGCTTCGGTTGAGACGGTTGGCCTAAACAAAAAATAGCCGCAGGTGACGATGAGGAGGGCTGCGGCGACAATCGCGCCACTTTTCATCGGTGTTGAAGCTGCAGTCCAGAACTTGCCGATCGCCGAAGGCTCCATCTGCTGCATGCTGAAAGTGGAAAGCCCCGGCTTGAGCTGTGGGGCCGGGGGTGTTTCCGGTTCGGACCGCTCGACTGCAAGGGCACTCCGATCACGAGCAGTCATCGCGGGGCGATTTTTGGCGGTTACCGGTTTCTCCGGGACGGCTGCCGGTGCAGAGGGAGGCCGTACGGTGATGGTGGGCACCGGGCTTACCTTGACCACAACCACTGGTTCCGGGGCAGTAGGTTTAGGCCCAAGCACCAGGCGCGGACACAGAAGATTCATGTGAATCGCCGGGCTGCCGCTCGGTTGGGGCGCGATGCAGGGTAACGCCGGATAACCCTGGATGATCTTAGCGGCCGCTGCCGGGACAGGTTTACAAACGACAGGAAGAAAGACGGTTTGCCGCGCCGCTGGAGGCAAGCCGTCTAACCCCTCAAACCCTGTGGTAGTCAAGTATTCGAGAGATAGTTCGCCAACGGCCGGTACAGAAGAAAAGGTGATGACATCCAGACTGTACGGCTCAAGCGGAACATCTCCTTCGGCAATCGGAAGGAAATCGCGGCTGTCCATTGGCCCGGCCATTGGAAAGTTGGGTCCGGCCTGCTCTTTAACTGCCAGCCGGAATTGCTGCGATTTTTGGTCCTGATTGAACTCGCTCACGCTTCCCCTGCCTCCTATCATCGGCAGAGGGGCTGATTTACTTAATGCTTCGCGGAAATTCCGGGACTACTTCTGAACCTTTTCGTCTTTTTCGACTTTTCCGTCGCGCACGAAGATGATCCGGTGGGCATGCATGGCGATGTCGTGCTCATGGGTCACCAGCACGATGGTGTTGCCTTGTTGGTGCAGCCGTTCGAACAGCCCCATGATTTCGTTACCCGTCGCGGTGTCGAGATTTCCGGTCGGCTCGTCAGCGAGCAGGATGGAAGGATCGTTTACCAGAGCGCGGGCAATCGCAACGCGCTGCCGTTGACCGCCGGATAACTCGTTAGGTTTGTGATACATGCGCTGCTCAAGATCGACCTGCGAAAGGGCTTTCTTGGCGCGTTTGATCCGCTCGTCGGCAGGCATACCCGCGTAAATGAGCGGAAGCTCCACGTTATGCAGAGAGGTGGCGCGGGAGAGCAGATTGAAGGTCTGGAAGACGAACCCAATCTCCTTATTGCGGATCTGCGCAAGCTGATCGTCAGTCATACTGCTGACCAGACTGCCGTTGATAAAATAATCGCCTTTCGATGGCGAATCCAGGCAGCCAATCAGGTTCATCAGTGTCGATTTGCCACTGCCGGACGGTCCCATAATGGCGACGTACTCACCGCGCCGAATCTCGATATCGACGCCAGAGACCGCATTGATCTCCTGATCGCCCATGATGTAGGTTTTCCAAAGATCATACGTGCGGATGACGATGCCTTCGCGCTTTAACTGGGCGCCGCGCTCTGCCGGGGATGCAATTGCCGCTGCTTGTGCCATGTGGGTTATTAACTATCTTCTAAATATACCGGGTCAATTTGAAACGGTGTTATTGCTTCTCCCAGAGGAGGACATAACGGTACGGCTTGCCGCTTTTGGCGTCCACGCCAGTGGTGTCCAATGTCAGGGTTTGCCCATCGGGCGATACGTTGACCTTCATCCGTGCCTGTCCCACCACACTCGCCGGCAAGGGTTTATCGAACTTCACCGGCCTGCTAGAGCCGTCGGTCCTCATGACAACATCCCGCGGAAAAGAAGGGGCTTCCCCTTCCATTACCTTTTCAGAATTCAGCTTCCACGTACCCGCCGGTGGCGGTGAACCCGCCGCCAGTAGCGAAATTCCGTATACCGGTATCGCGAAAACGGCGAATCTTACCAGCATTTTCATAGCGGCGCCTCTTCTTTGATCCTACGATTCTGTCTTGGCCGGAGCCTTGTTATCAACTTTCACTTTCGTGTCGTTCCGTAGCGTGCGGATCACCTTATAACTTCCAGTGATGAGCTGATCCCCTTCCTTGAGGCCGTTCAGCACTTCGATATCGGTCGCACCGGTAATTCCAGTCTCAACCTTTCGAAACTCTGCCTTCTCTCCGTTGACGATGAAAACGCCCTGAACCTCTTCCTTACGGGCCTTTTCAGCCAGGGGATCGGGTGTGCCGGTGTCCTTCTTACCCTTATCGTCTTTCTTCGGCGGCTCAAGATCGCCCTTTTGCCGGACCGTTAGCGCCTGAATGGGAATCGTCAACGACTTCTGACGAGTGGCGGTAACGATTTTCGACGTGCAAGAGAGCCCCGGGCGAATCTCAATCGGCGGATTGTCTAGAGCAATTACAACCTTGAAGTCTTTCGCTTCCTGGCTGGAAATGGCGCTCTGCGAAGCGGCCAAGCCGGTGGACCGGAGAATCGCGGTGTTGCCGATCTCGATCACGTGACCTTTGAAGGTGCGGTTCGGGATGGCGTCGATAGTGACGTCACCCACCTGTCCAAGCCGGACATTAACGATGTCCGTCTCGTCCACCTTTACTTCGGCGGTGATGATGGACATGTCCGCGATGGTCATGATAGAGCTTCCAGGCGAGTTTTGAATACCCGTAACCATTGTTTCTCCGACCCGGACCGGCAGATTCGTAACTACCCCATCAATGGGAGAATAGGCGGAAAACTTATCCAACACGTCAGCCGAACGGCGAAGGTTTGCCTCCACCATAGCGACGTGCCGCTGGGAGGAGTTCAACTGAGCCATCAACTGCTGCCGTTGAGCCCGTGCCTGGGCAACGCGGGCTTCGGCCTCGCGGACGGCGGCACCCTGGGCATCGTACATCGACTTTTTCTGATCGTAATCCTGCTTGGCAACCAGCTTGTTTTTGAAAAGCTCAGCGGAGCGCTCGAAATCCACCTTCATCCGCTCCAGATCCGCCTTGTTACGATCCACGGTGGCTTGCGTGGTGGTGATGTTTTCGTCGGCAGCCCTAAGACCGGCTTCGCTGGCAGCCGAATCCGCTTGCGAGGAACTGACTGCCGCGCGCTGAGCCGCTACATCGGCCTGTGCCTGAATGGATTCCAGCCGCGCGACCACCTGGTTCCTGGTGACGCGATCGCCTTCCTTGACATAAATATCAATTAGCCGGCCCATCGCATTAGCGCCAATATTAATATATTTGAGGGGTTTTATCTCACCCGAGGCCGTTACCGTGGAGGTAAGGTCCTGGCGAATTGCTTTCCCTGTTTGGACCGTTACAATTCCACGCTGGTTGTACTTGAAACCGGCGTAAGCCCCGCCCGAGATGACGAGGAGTCCGATAACGCCGGCTGCGATCTTCCATTTTCTCTTCACGAATACACCGCTCCCGCTCCTTTCATACGCAGATAACCCGGAAAATGTTCGGAACCTTTATCGTAGCACGCAGGTTCAGACGAAAATCCGGCTCCTGCATGTGCCCTTAATACCCTTAGACGCCGGAGCCCTGTAAAACGTAAACGGATGAGCGAAGAAAGTTGGAGTGTCGTTAAGCTGCTAACGTTTGACGCTCTTCCGGATACCGCCCATCGCGCCAATTGCGGCCAGCACCAGTAAGCCAAGCCCCCAAGTTGAGTAAATGGTGGAGTACCAGACGGAGCCGGCGGCTTCAGGGATAATTATTCGCACAATGAATCCCAAAAAGCCGCAAGCCAATCCTAGGAAGAACCACGCGATCAGCAACGCCAGCAAGGGGAGTCGGCGCCATAGCTTATGGAACTTGCACAAGATTTGGCCCGGCACCGGCTTCGCACCCTTTCCGGCCCAGCCCTGACGCGCCGCGACGCCCGGCCCCGGTGTTCCATTGGCTAGAGTGTTACGAGTAATCGTAAGAGAACGCTGTGCCGCTTGGGCTGCATTGAAATATCCCAGATACAGGCCCGTGTTCAAGAATGCACGTGCGGAGAGCAGCAGCAGTTCCGGTTCACGCAGATCCTGATTCGGTTTAACCAGAACAGCTTCACCCAGTGCGTGGGCGGCGGCCTCAATTTGCGATTCCGCTTGAAATCGTGCTGTGACCGCAAGCCGATTCGCAATAGAACCGGCTTCAGCCTGCAAGTGTTCAAGCGCAGGGTCGGAGGCCGCGTGAGCGGTATATAGCGGATTAGCCCCGAACGCCAGTTCCAGATGAACCAGCGCTTTCACCACATCGCCCCCAAGCGCTGCGGTCCGTGCGGCATCGTAGTTGAAAACTCCTATGCTGTCTCCGGCTATAGGCGGAAGCCGCAGGATCTCCTCCGCGATGTCAAATACAACGGATTGCAGATCTGTCGTGTCCGAGACCAGAGCGGTAATCAGCGGGACAATATCCGGCCGGTTCCGAATACCAGTGACGAGAGCGGCCAGGTTCGCAACTGATCCCGCTCCCATCGGCAGGATTTCCATGTCCCTCTCATCGGCACCGCGAGCGGAAGTATTACTGCAACGCGCCCAGGAACCTTGCAGCGGCTTCTTTGCCTCGCTCGCCGACCTCGCCGGCTGGTCCGACGCAGCTAGGGCAACCGGCTTCGCAAGGGCATTGCGCCAGCAGCTCTTGTGTGTGGGCCAGGAGTTTCAAACTCAGCTTGAACAGGGGCGCGCTTTGTCCGATACCGCCGGGGTAGGCATCATATAAATAGAGATTCGGCTCAAAGGTCTTCAGGCCTTGTGAAATATCCTCGGTCAATGCGACGCCTAAATCGCGCGGATCGCACATCAGCAGCAGCGCCGCCACCGACTGCAGCGCGTTCCCAAGCCCCACAAGCCCGCTCTGTTTCTCAGTAGGCGTAAGGTCGGGGAATTTTGCCAGAAACGACTCGGGGAAGTGCAGCCAGAACGCCGTGGTGTGAATCTCCTGCTCCGGCATGGAAAGATGGCCGGAGCCGACGTTTTCCAGCGTGTAAAACTTCACCTTCTTCCACCCAACCACCTGCCGGTTCACGCGCACTTCGCCATGGATGCCGCTGGCTCCGCAAAAATCGCGCGAGTCGAATTCATCCAGCACCTTCACCTGCGTGTAATCGATGGCATGGGTAAAGTAATCGCAATCCACCTGGCGGACGTATACTTTGCGGCCCTCATAATCGAACCGCTCCACTTGAAACTGCTTCGCTTCATGCAGATAAATTGCCTTCTCGTGGAGCGCGGTCAGAGCCGTCGGGAATGAGACGTCAGCGATCACTTTGTGGTCGCCAGTGATATCGATCACCACGAAATTGTCACTGCTGACGGCCCGCAGGCTCACGGCATCGGCTGGATACGTATCGGAAGTCCAATGCCACGCGCCCGCGGAGTGGTGCAGGAAACCGGTCTCTTCCAGGAACCGGCAGAGCTCACCCGTGTCGTGCGGGCCGAACTTCTCGCCGTCGCGAATGGGCAGCTCGAATGCGGCGCAGCGCAGATGACTGAGGGCGATTTCCAGGTTATCCGGATTGATGTGAGCGTGTTCGGGCGAGCGGTCGAAGAAGTAGTCCGGGTGCTCAACGATGAACTGATCGAGCGGTGCACTGGATGCCACCAGAACGGCAATGGACGTGGTCTGGCGGCGCCCCGCACGGCCTGCACGCTGCAAAGTAGAGGCGATGGTTCCGGGGTAACCCGCCATCACGACTGCATCGAGCGAGCCGATGTCGATCCCGAGTTCCAGGGCGTTCGTGGCGACCACTGCGCGAATATCGCCATCGCGCAATTTGCGTTCGATCTCACGTCTTTCTTTCGGCAGATAACCGCCGCGATAGCCCCGGATCGTGTCAGAGGACTTCGTCTTGCGCTCAGACGCTTCCTTCAAATACGTGATCAGGATTTCCGTGGCGAGACGATTGTTGGCGAACACCAGCGTCTGCTGTCCGCGGTCGATAAATTCGAGCGCGATCCGGCGCGTTTCGTGCAGATAGCTGCGCCGAATTCCAAGCTGGCGATTCACCACCGGCGGGTTATAGAATACGAAATACTTCTCGCCGCTGGGCGCGCCATTGCGATCGACGAGTTGAAACGCTTTCCCGGTCAGCGCCTCCGCAAGCTCCTTCGGATTCGCGATGGTCGCCGAACAGCAGATGAACTGCGGCGAAGATCCGTAGAACTCGCAGATGCGCTTCAGCCGGCGGATTAGGTTGCCTAAATGGCTGCCGTAAACACCGCGATAATAGTGCAGCTCATCGATCACGAAATAGCGCAGGTTTTCAAAACATTTCGCCCATTTCGTGTGATGCGGCAGAATCCCGCTGTGCAGCATGTCGGGATTGGTGAACACCACATTGGCCCGCTCGCGAATGGCCTTGCGCGCATCCTGCGGCGTATCTCCATCGTAGGTGAAGGCGCGAATACCGGAGTCCATGGAATCGACGGCGGCCTGGAATTCATGAAGCTGATCCTCCGCCAGCGCCTTGGTGGGAAAGAGATACATGGCGCGGGCCCCAGGATCGGCCAGAAGCCGGTTCAATACAGGGAGGTTGTAGCAGAGAGTTTTGCCACTGGCGGTGGGAGTAACAATAACGGCGTTATTGCCGGAATCGATCGCGTTGAGTGCATCGGCCTGATGCGTATAGAGCTGATGGATGCCACGCGTAAGCAGGGCATTTCGCAGCTTGACCTCCACGGACTCCGGAATATCGACACTCTCCGCAGCGCGTGCGGGCAGATGCCGGATCGCGCGAATGGGCGAGTTATCCGCTTCCATCCATTCCTGAAAACGGACCACGGCGGCATCGATGCTGGCCCGATGCGTAAGCGCGCGCTGTTCTGAGAATTCCGGAAACCCGAGTGATAGATTGGAATCGGGTGTGATATTCGCCTTTTGTTTGCCCACCCTGCAAGATTACTACGTCACAGTGTGCTGGCGCCAGATCCGGGCTCACCAAAAGATGTCGACCGAATATTGTCGAATCTTTTCATCCACAGTGGCGATCGCATATCCTTCCTCAATTGCCTGAGCAATGATGATTCGGTCAAAGGGATCCCCGTGGTGGTCCGGAAGTTCGAGAGTTCTCAAAGCGTGTTTTCCGCGTATGGGGACGATGGTTATGTTCAGTCCGTTCAGGTTCTCCGTCAAAAATTCGTACGGCTTATCAATTTCCAATGAACCTTTCCGCACCTTGACGGCAATCTCCCACAGGCTGGCGGCGCTTAATAGAGGCCACCTATCTTCGATGATGAAGTCTCGAACCCTTTTAGAAAGCTTCTTTGGCTCGGCAGCGGCCCACAAAAACGTATGGGTGTCGAGTAGGAGCTTCATTCGCCGAGGAAATTCTTGAGATCCTTACCCGTCATAGGGGAATCCCAGCCCTTCTTGAACCGAATCTTTCCGATTCCAAGGCCAAACCGCGGCTCCTGACGCCGCGTGGGGGGACGTGTAAGTAAGGCAACGGGCTCACCCCGGCGAGTGATGACAATCTCTTCTCCGCTTTCTACCTCTTCGATTAATCGCGAAAGCTTGTTCTTTGCGTCAGCCACACTAAACTGCTGCATGATCCATGATAGCCATCTCAGATAGCCAAATCAATCCGCCTCTTTCAATAATTGAATTCGGACGTGCCTAAATGATCTCGCAGGGTCAACTCGAAACGATTAGCATGAACATAGGCCCGCTGCCGCAGTAATTTCATGAGTCACACTAAACCCGCGAAAACCCGTCCTCTCGTGCTTCGCAATACGCGTTTGCTGCTGATGGCGGGCTTCGGTGGATTGCTGTTGCTGATGGCCTTCGCGGGAATCGAAGCCATCCAGTTGCTGCGCGAAATTCAAGTCCGCAACGACACCATTCGCCGGGACTTCCTGAATCGCAATAGCCTGCTGAATCAGATCCGGTCGGACGTGTACCTCTCGGGGACGTACGTCCGCGACTACCTGCTGGAACCGGAACCGCAAATGGCCGCCAGGCATCGGGCGAGCTTAGAGAAGACCCGCAGGGATATGGAAACCGCGCTGCAAGCGTATGCCGGCCTGCTGACCCCGGAAGAAAAGCGGCCATACGACATTTTGCAGGGAGAACTGGCCGAGTACTGGCGAATCCTCGAACCGGTTCTGCATTGGAATGCGGCGCAACGTCACACCAGCGGTTTCGCATTCCTTCGCGATGAGGTTCTGCCGCGCCGCTTGGCCATGCTGAGTATCGCAGGCCAGATTGCGGCCGTTAATGAACGGCAGCTCAACAACGGGAATTTACAGGTCGCTTCGTTGTTCACGCAATTTCAAGTGCGGCTTGCGCTCACGGTTTTCATAACGCTCGGTTTGGGTCTGTTGCTCGCAGCGTTCAGCATGCGCAAGATTCTCAATTTAGAGAAACAATCCAGCGCTCGATTCCTTGAAATTGAGCAGGCCCGCAGTGATTTGAAGGATCTCTCGGCGCGCCTGGTGGAGGCGCAGGAAACGGAACGCCGCGCCATTTCACGGGAGCTGCACGACGAAGTCGGTCAGTCGCTTTCGGCCCTCCTGGTAGGATTGAGCAATTTGGCGGCGGCGATTCCACCGGCAGTCAGCGCCGAACTGCAAGGGCATGTGGAAGGTATTCGTAAGTTGGCCGAAAACAGCATGGGAGTGGTGAGGAACATTTCGCTGCTGCTCCGGCCGTCGATGCTGGACGATCTTGGTCTTGTCCCGGCGCTGCAATGGCAGGCGCGCGAGGTCTCCAAGCGCAGCGGAATGCAGGTGAATGTAGCAGTGGACGGAGTGTCTGACGATTTGCCGGAGCAATACAAGACCAGCGTGTACCGTGTTGTGCAAGAGGCGCTGCACAATTGTGCCAGGCATGCCCAGGCAAAGACGGTGAGGATCACAGTGCGGCAATTGCAAGATCGTCTGCAGCTTTCCGTTCAAGACGATGGCCACGGGTTCCGGCCGGAGTTGGAGCGCGGGATGGGATTGTTAGGTATGCAGGAGAGGGTGACGCATCTGGGCGGCAAGTTTGAAATTGAATCCGAACCCGGCCTGGGCACCCTGATCGCAATCTCTCTGCCGCTTGCCGCGCAGCCGGTCAGGCAAGCCGTATGAAGCCGATCCGGATTCTGCTTGCCGACGATCATACGGTAATGCGGTCCGGTTTGAAAGCTCTGCTGGAACGGCAGCCCGGTTTTCAGGTGGTGGCGGAAGCAGGCGACGGCCGGCAAGCGATTGA
Organism: Bryobacterales bacterium; assembly: GCA_038200305.1. GTDB lineage: Bacteria > Acidobacteriota > Terriglobia > Bryobacterales > Bryobacteraceae > JANXXV01. Next base: position 23,863 of record JBBPYD010000244.1, on the reverse strand, counting down.
GTTGGCGGATGCGCACTCGCCCGACGTTGCCGTGGTGGACGTTGCGATGCCGAACCTGAATGGCATTGAAGCCACGCGCCAGATTACCGGCAAGCTGCCGCAGACTGCCGTGGTGATCCTGAGCATGCACTCGGACGAAGGTTATGTTTTACGCGCGCTGAAGGCGGGTGCGCGCGGGTATCTGTTGAAAGATTCACCGGAAGCAGATCTGATCAATGCAATCCGGGCGGTTCACGACGGCAAAGCGTTCTTCAGCCCCGCCATCAGCAAAATGCTGGTGGAGGATTACATGCGCCAGTTACAGCAGCGCGGTGTAGAAGATAGTTACGAGTTGCTGACCGCGCGGGAGCGGGAGGTGCTGCAACTCCTGGCTGAGGGAAAGTCGAATAAGGAAACGGCTACCATGCTGAACCTCAGCCTGTATACAGTGGAGACGCATCGTAGCAATATTCTTCAGAAGCTGAACCTGCACGGCACGCCGGAACTGATCTTGTATGCGGTGCGGAAGGGCGTAATCTCGTAAATTACGCTTGCTGTGCCGCCCTGGTAGCCCAGTACCACGCGGCTTGATTGATGGCGTGGGCGACTGCGTCACCCTTGAACGGCTTTGTTAGCACGTCGTAACCTCCCCGCTGAATCACTTCCTGCCAGAGGTAATCGTCACTGACAGAGGACGCCAACAGAATACAGCTTGCTGGCGCGGCTGTAACCAGTGCTTGCATGCTACCCCGCCAATCAAGCCCAGGCAGATCGCGATCGCACACGATGATGGTGAACCGGTGCTTCTCCATCAGTTCGGCTGCGTGCTCACGGCTATCCGCCAGCGCCAGATCCCAATCGGAATGTTGGGCGATCTCCATCATCGACCGGCGCTCGGCATTGGATTGCGTGACCAGCAGGGCACTGACGCGTGTCTGCTTCGGATGCTTCGAAAATCTTCTAATCCAATCGCCTGGCCGCACGGTGCAACTCCTACTTAAGCTCTCCGATTTCAAATGCAAGAATCGAGTGCTGGGTTTGATAGTCGTACTTTGCACTGGCGCCCGCGATCTGCGCGGACGTGAGATTCAGTTGTGCCTGACTCAGTTCGATCATGGAACTGAGCCCAAGGTCATACCGGCTTTGCGCAAGATCCAGCGACAATCTCGCTTGTTCCAGTAGCTGCGCGGTCAGCCCCACTCGCTCGTAGGCGGTCATCGCGTTCAAATACGCTAAACGCACATCACGCGTAATCCGGTTGGCTAAATCGCTTGCGTTCTGCTCAACGGCTTTCGCCCGCAGTTCCGCTTCCGTGCGCCGCGACTTGAACAGGCCACCGTTGAAGATCGGCACTGTGACATTGACGCCCACCGCTCCGTATCGCCCTGGGATTACTTCCTGTCCGGCAGGAACAAAACCTGCCGTGCCAATGATCCCGATGCTAGGGTAATACAGGGCTCGCTCGGCTTTGGCGAATCGCTCGGCGGCACTCTGTTCCAGATGCAGGTCGGCGAGTTCCGGCCGTGTCCGCAGGGCTTCCTGGATCAAGGGCTCCACCTGGTCCGGCAGTAAATCCGGCATCGGCTCCTCTGCAACGGCAATGCTCTTTTGCCCCGGAATTCCCATCGCGGTGAGCAACTGCGCTTGTGCGGCGCGGATATCGTTCTGTGCTCCCGCGAGCAGCAGCTTGGCATCGGAGAGATTGACCTGCGCGAAGCTGACGTCCAGTTGCGATTTCAGGTTGCTCTGCGCAAGAGCGGTTACCTGATCCGTGATGAGCTTCCGCGCATCCACCGTTTGCCGCGCGACCATCAAGACGGACTCCGCCCGCAAGACGCCGAAGTAGGCGCGGTCGGTTGCCAGCAGGATTTGCGCGCGCGTGGCCTCGGTAACCTGGTCTTGCGCTTGCGCCCTGAGTTTGGCCGACTCCACCAGATTACCCGTGCGTCCGAAATCGGTAATCATTTGACTGACCGAAATGCCAGAGCCGAGCCGGTTGTAAACCACCGGGTTGTTCAGTCCGCCCGCGGCCAAACGGCTGCCCCCATCGGCGCCGACGCCGGTGAGACTTCCGAAAACCGACGGTTGGAGATTCGACCGTAGCTCCGCTGGAATCTGGTACGATGCCGCAGCATTCAGCTTGGCCGCACCCAACTGCGGATTGTTTTGGATTGCCGTCTTCTCGGCGTCGGCGAGCGTCAATCGCAGCGTATCTTGCGTCTGAGCGCTGGCCACCCCAAAAAAGAACGACGAGATCACGATCGCGGAAAGAGTTCTCATCAAAAAGCCTCCCTGCGGCGATACACCAGTAAATACGCTGCGGGCACAAGGAATACGGTGAGAACCACGGATACTGCCAAGCCTCCCAGAATGGCGCGCGCGAGGGGCGCATAGGCTTCGCTGCCCGCGCCAAGTTTGAGCGCCATCGGCATCAGCCCGATGATGGTTGCAAGCGACGTCATCAGCACCGGGCGCAGCCGCACCCGGCACGCCATTGCAACGGCAGACCGCACATCCATGCCCTCTTCGCGCAGATGACGGGTGAACTCCACAATCAGAATGCTGTTTGAAACCGCAATGCCGACCAGCATCACAACGCCCATCAGTGACATGACGTTCAACGTGGTGTCCGATAGCCACAACGTGAGCAGCACGCCGGTAATGCCCGGCGGAACCGCAATCAGAATAATGAACGGATCGATGAACGACCGGAACTGCGCCACCAGAATGAGATAAAGCAGAACGACCGCCAGGCAGAGGCCGAGCGCGAAACTTCGGAACGATGCGCGCATCCCCTGCACCATCCCGCGCAGCGTGATCTTCAGTCCGGGGGGCACCTTTGTACCCGCTATGATGCCGTCAATCGAGGTTGCGATCTTGCCTAAGTCTTCGTTGAGGGGCCGTACATAAATGTCGATCACTCGACGCAGTTGGTAGTGGTCCACCTCAGTAGGCGACTTGATCCTGGTGACATTGCTCACCGCATCCAGGCGCGCCGGCGTGATGGAACTGGCCGCCCGGAGCGGGATGGATTTGAGATCGGTCAGGTTCTTCACCTGACGCTCCGGGTACTGTACGGTCAACATGTAATCGTACCCGGTCTTCGGATCGATCCAAAAGCTGGGCGCGATCATCTGGTTCGATGTCAGCGCGGTGATGACGTTGGTCACCACCTCTTTCTGACTCAGCCCCAACTCGCTGGCGCGTATCCGATTGATGTCCAATTCCAGCGCCGGGTAATCGATGTCCTGCGGAATAAACACATCGGCCACGCCGTGAAGCCTCTTGATTCGCGATGAAATCCGCAGCGCGGCCGCGTAAGCGTTCTCCATGTTCGATCCGGCAACCTGAACGTCAATAGGAGCGGGGAGACCGAGGTTCAGCACCGCATCCACCAATCCCCCGGATTGAAAGTAGGCGCTCAATTCCGGCAGTTCGGTCTCGATCTTTCGCTTCGCGCGCGCCATATATTCGTAGCTGCCCACTTTGTGCTCAGGGTTCAGGCTGACCTGAACGAAAGCCGTGTGCATGGCGGAATTGCTTGTGTAAATCGAAGAGAAGCCCGGCGTCGCCCCGACATTGGAGACGATCATGCTCAGATCCTCCGGTGAGACCACAGTCCTGATGAGCTGTTCCACCTTGGCAACCTCATTTTCAGTTACCGCCAGGCGCGTTCCGGTGGGAGCCTTCAGATTGATGACAAACTGGCCCGCATCCGTGCGAGGGAAGAACGACAAGCCAACCAATGGAAACAGGCCCAGGCTAAGCGCGAACACGATACCGAACGCACCCAGTGTGAGGCCGGGACGGCGCAGAGTGGAGCCCACCAGCCGGTCATAGTATTTGAGGAACGATTCGAATCGGTTATTGAACCAGACATTGAACAGGTCGCCGATCGACCATTTCCGCCGGGGCTTCTCGATCTCCACCGGTTCTTCATTGGATGGAGTTCCATGATGCGCCGGGGCTTTAATGAACCGTGCGCAGAACAGCGGCACCACCGTGAGTGCGACCACGTAGGACGCAACAAGTGAGAGCGCGACCGCAAGTGCCAGCGCGGTGAACAGGAATTTGCTGACGCCGTACAGAAACGTGACCGGGAAGAACACCACAATCGTGGTGAGCGTGGCCGAAAGCACCGGAAGCGCAACCTCACGCCCACCTTTCTCCGCGGCAACTTCAGGCGGCTCGCCAAGCTCCAGGTGGCGATAGATGTTTTCGAGCACAACCACCGAGTTATCGATCAATCGTGAAAACGCCAGCGCAAGGCCGCCCAGCACCATACTGTTAATCGAATTACCGCCCATTGCGAGCGCAATAAACGTCGCCAGCGCCGAAAGTGGAATGGAAAAGAAGACCGCGACTGTGGCCCTCATGCTTCCAAGAAAAATAAGAATCATGACGGACGTCAGCAGCAGTCCGATAGCGCCTTCGTGCAGCAGCGTTTCGATTGCCGTCTTGATGAACACGGATTGATCGAACACCACCTTGCTGACCAATTGCGGCGGCACATCGAACAATTTCTTCACGGCGTCTTTGATTCCATCCACCACCGCAATCGTGTTCGTATCGCCGCCCTGCTTGAGCACCGGAACGTAAACCGAACGTTGGCCATCCACCCGCACAATGCTCGTCTGAATCTGCTGGGAGTCCTTTGCGATGCCGATATCGCCTACACGGACTGGAGCCGATCCAACGGTTTTCAACGGAAGCTGATTGATCTCGGCAATGGTCCGCAATTGACTATTCGTGTAGATGCTGTAATCCAGCGAGCCGATCTGCACATCGCCCGCGGGTAAAATCAGGTTCGAGTCGTTCACGGCGCGCACCACGTCCATCAAACTCAACTGGTGTGCTTCCAGCTTGTAGGGATCGGCGTAGACCATGATCTGCCGGTAGCGTCCGCCAAAGGGTTGAGGTACCGAAGCGCCCGGCACGCTCGCAATCTGGTTCCTCACCTGAAACTGAGCGAGATCGCGCAGTGTGGTCTCATCGAGACCCTCTCCCTTGAACGTCACCAGACAGACGGGCAAACTGGACGCGTCGAACTTCAGAACGATCGGCGGCAATGTGCCCGGTGGAAGGCGCCGCAACTGCGCCATGGCGAGATTCGAGATGCTGGTGACCGCGGAATCGGGATTCGTACCGGGCTGGAAATACACCTTGATGATGCTAACCCCAGGCAGCGAACGCGATTCGATATGTTCGATACCACTGCCCAGAGTGAAGAAGCGTTCGAAGCGGCTGGTGATATCGGTTTCAATCTGCTCCGGCGGCATACCCGAGTAAAACGTGGCAACAACCACAACCGGGATGTTCATCGACGGAAACATATCGACAGGCATCCGCGCAATGCTGCTGATGCCGACAACCGCGATCATCAGGCAGATGACGACGATCAGGTAGGGGCTCTTGATCGCGAATCGCGACATTACTTGCCCTCCGTCAACGCAACCATATTCGTAATCTTCGGCTTGACCTGTTGCCCCGCCTGCAAGCTGGAGCGGTTGCCCACCACGACCAGATCGCCTTCATGCAGACCCGAGCGAACCTCCACAAAGCTTGCCGTTTCCAAACCGAGCGCGACCTTGCGGATTTCCAACCGGTTCTCCGGCGAAACCAGCATTACTTTCGACTGATCGGAGGAACCCTCCGCACCCCGGTCCACCGCTGCGAGCGGAATTGAGAGCGCGCCATCGCGCCGCGCAAGTGTCAAATCCACTTCGGCATACATGCCGGGCACCAGCAGCAGATTCGTGTTCGGAACATCCACCTCGGTCTCCATGGTTCGCGTGGAAGTCTGCACTTTTTCGGAAAACCGGGCCACCTTGCCTGGAAAGCTCCGGTTCAGTGTGGGAACACGCACGTCCACTTGCTGGCCTATATGAACGCTGGGGACAGCCGATTCCGGCACGGGTAGAATCAGGCGCAACAGGCTGTTCTGAGACAGCCGCACCAGCGGCATCGCCTGCGTTTGTGACGCCGTGCCGGCCTGGATCATGGAACCCGTATCCGCGTAACGCTTCGTAACCACACCGGCGAACGGCGCCGTAACCCGCGTGTACTCGAACATTGTTTTAGTCCGGCCCTGCTCGGCCTTATTCACGCTCACTTGCTGGATGGCGGCGCTCAGATTCGATTTGGATGACGCTACCTGTGCTTCCGAAACCAGATCCTTGCTGTGCGCATCGTCGATCTCTTGCTGCGCGATCAGACCCGGACGGCTCTTCATCACAGAGGATAGCCGCTCATAGTTGAGGTGAGACATCTGGTGCGCCGACTCCGCCCTCTGCACCTCATCCTTGGCGCGCGCCACCTCGGCATCGCTGCGGTCAACGGAAGCCTTCGCCTTCGTCATGTCATCGCCCATCTCCGGAATCTCGAGCGTGGCAAGCATTTGCCCTTGCGCTACCCGGTCCCCCACATCGACGTTGATCTTCTTAACGTAGCCGGCAACCTTTGCCATTACGTCGATTTCCTGGAAAGGTTTGAACTCGGCGGTCAGCACGAGCCCGTGAGACAGATCTTCATTCGTAGCCTTCGCAACGGCGACGGTGGGTGCTTCGGCGGGTGCCGCTGTCTGCGCTTCCACCTTCTCCGTCTTGCTGCAAGAACTGTTCAACAGGACTGACAGACCAATGAAACCGGGTAAAGCAATAAGGCGCAGATGCTTCCGCATGGATCTCCTTCTTTAGAAGATATGCGTTAGCAGGTACCGGGAGTCATCCCCGGAAGTGGGTATTTACGGAAGAATCACTCGGTAGAGTCTTAATGGTGGGACTTCGTTTTCACCACAACAGGGGTGCCCTTGAACCCGAACGCTTCCCGCAAGCGATTTACCAGAAATCGTTCCGCGGAAAAGTGCAGCGCGTTCGGCCGGTCGGTAAACAGCACAAACGTTGGTGGCCGAAGTCCAGCCTGGGTGATGTAAAACACCTTGATCGCAGGCTCAAAACGGAGTTTGGCTACAAAGCGATTCAGATCGCCCGTGGTCACCCGTTTCGATGCCGAGTCGAAACACTGCTTAATCAGCGGGAAAAGCTGCTTCACGCCCATTCCCTTCTTCGCCGAAAGGAACGCAATCGGTGCGTAGTCCAAAAACTTCAGTTCGTCCTGGATCTGATCGGTGAATGCGCCCTTGTCCTTGCTTTCGCTCGCGTCCCACTTGTTCACGCAGAGAATGACGGACCGGCCTTCCTCATGCGCGTAACCGGCCACCGTTGCATCGTGGCCAAGAATGCCCTCAGTCGCATCGATCACCAGCAGCACCACATGAGCCATCCGGATATTCCGCCGCGCCATCACGACGCTCAGCTTCTCCGTCATCTCTTTGGTCTTGCCCTTGCGGCGGATACCGGCCGTATCCACAAAAACAAATTCGACACCGTCCTCGGTTACAGTTTCATCCACAGCGTCGCGGGTAGTCCCGGCCACCGGAGAAACAATCGCCCGCTCTGAGCCTGCCAGCGCATTCAGCAGCGTCGATTTGCCAACATTCGGCCGCCCAATGATCGCCACCTTGATCTTCCGCGGCTTCTTCGCTTCGCCTTCCTCTTCCGGTTCCGGCTCCACCACGGGGAACGCCTCGGTCACGTGATCCAGCAGCGTCTGCAATCCCAGCTTGTGCTCCGCTGAAACCGGAAACATGTGTTCGAACCCGAGCGAATAGAAATCGTGCAGCAGCGAATCGCGAACGGGATGGTCGATCTTGTTCACCGCCAGCGAAACCGGTTTGCCGATCTTGCGAAGCATTTTCGCCAGTTCCCGGTCGATTCCCGTGATCTCCGTCCGGCCATCGATCACGAAGATAATCTGCTCCGCGTTTTCAAACGCAACGCGCGCCTGTTTCAGAATTTCAGTCGGAATCAGTTCATCGTCATTCGGGATAATGCCGCCTGTATCGATCAGCTCAAATGGACGTTTACGATGAAGACCCTGGCCATAAATGCGGTCGCGCGTAATGCCCGGCTCATCGCCGACAATCGATCGGCGCTGTCCAGTAATTGCGTTAAAAAGGGTGGATTTCCCTACGTTGGGCCTGCCTACGATGACAACAGAGGGCAGACGCTCGGACGGCGTCATATCACCAGGATAGCATTCGATGAGCCCGCCAACGTAGCCGTGACAGCCCGATCCGTGCCAATATAGAAGAAGCACCCTCAGGAAGGCAACCCTAACATTTTGGAAAAACACTCTCTACGCAACCCGCTCACGCGCAATATCGCCATCATCGCCCATGTAGATCACGGTAAGACTACGCTGGTCGACGCCATGCTCCGGCAGAGCGGAATCTTCCGCGAAAATGAACAAGTGGCCGAGCGCGTTATGGATTCGAATGACCTTGAGCGCGAGCGAGGTATTACCATTCTTGCGAAGACCACTGGCGTGACCTATGGGGATGTGAAGATCAACATCGTCGATACACCGGGTCACAGTGACTTCGGCGGCGAAGTGGAGCGCGCTCTCAAGATCGTCGACGGCGTCATGCTGCTGGTCGACGCCAGCGAAGGACCGCTGCCGCAAACCCGCTACGTCTTGATGAAGGCACTGGAAGCCAAGCTGCCTCCCATTCTGGTCATCAACAAAATCGACCGTCCGGATGCGCGGGTTCAGGAAGTGCTGAACGAAGTCTACGATCTCTTCATCGATCTCGACGCGCACGAAGATCAACTGGATTTTCCCGTCATCTACACGAACGGGAAACTCGGCATCGCCAAGGAAAACCTCGACGATCCGTCTGAGAATCTGAAGCCGCTGTTTGAGGCCATCATCAAGCACATTCCCGGTCCAGCCGGCGATCCGGACGATGTCCTGCAATTGCTGGTCGCCAATCTCGACTACAGCGATTACCTCGGCCGCATAGCCATTGGCCGCGTATTCAACGGCACCCTCCATCATGGCGATTCCGTCGGAATCGTGAAGCTCGACGGCTCGCTCCAAAAAACGAGAATCACGAAGATGTACTCGTTCGAAGGTTTGAAACGAGTGGACGAAACCATCGGCCGCCCAGGCGACATCCTTGCCATCGCGGGCGTCGAAGGCATCACCATTGGCGAAACAGTCACGCATCCCGACACGCCGAACCCATTGCCGAATATCCAGATTGACGAGCCCACCATTGCGATGCGGTTTACGGTGAACACTTCGCCGTTCGCCGGCATGGAAGGCAAGTATGTGACGTCCCGCAATCTCCGCGAGCGCCTTGAAAAAGAACTGCTCACCAATGTATCGATCAGAGTCGAAGAGGACGGCGGCCCGGATGCCCACAAGGTAATGGGGCGCGGAGAACTCCAGCTTGCGATTCTCATTGAGATGATGCGTCGCGAAGATTACGAACTGATGGTGGGTAAGCCGGAGATCCTGACCAAGCGAATTAATGACAAATTGCATGAGCCGCAAGAGCTTCTAGTCATCGATTGTCCCGAACAGTTCGTCGGTGTCGTCATTGAGAAGTTAGGAACGCGCAAGGGCAAGATGAGCAAGATGGTGAACAACGGCTCCGGCCGCGTTCGCCTGGAATTTCTCGTTCCCTCGCGCGGACTCATCGGCCTGCGAAGCGAGATGCTCACTGACACCAAGGGCACCGCTATCATGAATTCGCTGTTCCACGGCTATATCGAGTGGCAGGGGGACATTGAGACGCGCCCCACCGGCTCGCTGGTCTCAGACCGGGCCGGCAAGAGCACCGGCTACGCAATGTTCAATCTTCAGGAGCGCGGCGAGTTGTTCGTTATGCCCGGCACCGAGGTTTACGAAGGAATGATCGTGGGCGAGAATGCGCGGACCAGCGATCTGGATGTGAATATCGTCAAGGAAAAGAAGCTCACCAACATGCGGGCCGCTTCCGCCGACGAAGCTATTCGCCTGGTGCCGCCAAGAGTTCTGAACCTGGAACAGGCCATCGAGTTCATACGCGACGATGAGATGGTGGAAGTTACCCCGAAGTCCATCCGGTTGCGTAAGAAGGTCCTGAAGGGCAACCAGCGGTAACACACGAGTAAAAGCAGCAATCTGCGGTATCCTCATATCGTCATGGATCGCAGATTATTCGTAAAGGCGGGCCTCGCATCGGCTGCACTTGCGCAGGCCCCTCCCCCTCAGATCGCTCCTCCCAAAAAGGCTAAGATCACATCTTCGGTAATGCTCTGGACGTTAAAGGGCAGCTTCGAGGACAAGCTTCAAATCGCAGCCAAATCCGGAATCCAATCCGTCGAACTGGTGGCCGAACACATCGGCTGGTCCGATGAACAGATCCGCTCCATGAAGAAGCTGGCGGAATCGTTCGGGCTCGGCATGGATACCATTCTCGCAACGCCGGACTGGAAGAACCGCCCCGTGTCGATGGTGAAGCCCGATCAGCGCGATAACTTCCTCAAAGACGTGCAGCAGTCCATCGTCTTCGCCCAGAAGCTCGAAATTCCGCAGATCATTTTGATGAGCGGCGATGAGATTCCAGGCAAGACTCACCAGGAGCAGTACGCGAGTCTGCTCGAAGGCGCCAAGCGCGCCGGAGACCTTGCAGCCAAGGCCAACGTCACCATGATCGTTGAACCCCTCAACGCCAGGGTCAACCACAAAGGCTTCTTCCTCACCACCTGCGTGGAGGGCCTGAAGCTAATGAAAGATGTCGATAATCCGCACGTGAAATTGCTCTTCGACATCTACCATGAGCAGGTCCAAATCGGAAACGTTACCCAGACACTCACTGAGGCCGTGCCGCATGTGGCGGTCTTCCATATCGCCGACAATCCCGGCCGCAACGATCCCGGCACCGGTGAGATGAACTACGCGAACATTTACAAAGCAATCCAGAAAACCGGATACGCCGGATACATCTGCATGGAGTATCTGCCGCTCGCCGAGCCGGTCGCCAGCTTGAAAAAATCCATCGATCAGATGCGTGCCTCCATCGCCGCTTAGCATCGTCCGTCAGTAGTGATATCGTATCCAGATATTCAGTAAGGAGAACACCCTGTCCGTTTCACGCCGTACCTTCCTCTCAGCCGTCCCGGCCGCTGCCGCAGCGCAAGTAGTTGTAGATCCCGTCACTCGCGGTGATTTGAAAAAGCCGCAGGGGCCCATCCGCATCGCCGCCATGAGCGAGTTTTCACCTGAAGAAATCAAGAAGATTGAGAGTGCCGCACCCGGCGCGGACGTGAAGGTGCTGACCTCGAAATCGCCCGCCGAGTTCCGCACGAATCTGCGCGAAGCCGATGTCGTCTATGGCAATCTCCGCGGCGCCGATCTCGATTACGCACCCAAGGTTAGATGGCTGCAGGCGGGCGGCGCAGGCATGGAAGGCATGGACGATGGTCTCCGCAAGAGCTCCATCGTAGTCACCAACATGGCCCGCATTTTCGCGCCCGGTATTTCCGAAACCGCCATGGGCCTTCTGCTCAGCCTCACGCGCGGTATCTCCACATACTACATTCCGCAGTTCAACAAGCGGCAGATGAATCCGGTGGGCACGGTGAAATCCGCCGATCACATCGAACTGGGCGGCAAGACCATGGGCATCGTCGGCATGGGTGGCATCGGAAGCTGGGTGGCCCGCCGCGCGCACAACGGTTTCGATATGACCATCATCGCCACGGATGCCAAGCCCATTCCAAAGCCGGACTACGTCTCCGAGTTGCACGACCCCACCTACTTCCGCGAGATGGTTTCCCGCGCCGACGTGGTGGTCAGCGCCGCGCCGCACACGAAGGTTACCGAAGGCATGTTCAATGAAGATGTATTCCGCAGCATGAAAAAGACCGCCTACTTTCTGGCCATGTCGCGAGGCAAACTGTACGACGATATGGCGCTGGTGAAAGCCTTGCAGGGAAAATGGATCGCCGGCGCCGGTCTCGACGTTTTCCCCATCGAGCCCCCGCCTTCCAGCCATCCGATCTTCGACTGCCCGAATGTCGTCATGACAGCCCACACATCCGGCTGGAGCCCGGATCGTCAGATCCGCCTGGTGGATCTATTCGCCGAAAACGTGCGCCGCTACGCTATCGGCCAGCCGCTCGAAAACGTGGTGGACAAGATCGCCGGTTATTGATGTCAGGCGCCCTTCCATTTCCGCCACCAGTTCGCGCTTTCCAGGCCCAGCGAATCCCACCATTGATCCATCATTGCGGGATCGAGCTTGAGAATTCCTTCACGCGTCACCGAAGCGGGGGGCGGCGCGATGGAAGCCATGCGCGTGTAAATAAGATCCCGATCTGGTTGCGGCACGCGCGGCAACAGATGCCATAACGTCATCGCGTCGTGCGGCCGCGCCTCGGCCAGCACAGTTGCAACGTTACCGCTTCGAACAGCTCGCTGGAAACTTTCGGATGCATCCAGATAATAAGGAACACCCGGACCCGCATCGCGCTTCGTCTCGCAAGCGGCCCCAGCGGGAATAAACGATTCGTGCCCGTTCGCTTCAAAAGCGACCCAACCGGTTTCCACCTTCAACAGACCACTTCCAGACCCGTCCACCTGCAGCGTGTACTTGCATCCCAGATCCACCGCAACCGCTGACGGAGTATCCACAAAGAATTTGCGCGGGGGTGCCCAAATGAACGCATGGATGACACCGCGTTCCAGCCAAATGCGGTGCTCATTCTCCCGCGACCGCAACAAACGCAGCCGGCTGTTCGGATCCACAGTCACTTCCCCGATCTGGCCCACATCCAGCCTGGCTACCGCATTCGCATCGGTTTCCAGGTACTCACCCACTCCGAGCTTCCCCGCCTTCCCTATTGCTGCGGTCCCAATCTTCGGCGCACCCTGCAGATTGGTCACCGTCCACCCCGTTTGTGGTCCGCGCATGGCGAACCACGCCGCACCCATCACCAGCATCACAGCCGCGGCATACCGAAGCCAGTAGATTTGGGGCCGTTCTGCGCGAAAAAGCCGATCATGCCGCAATCCACCCAGCAGCCTTTCCAATCGCACGATCTCCGGGTCAGGCTCCCCCGACTTGTCCCATAAATAGTCGTGTTTCATCGCGTCTCCCCGCCCAGCTTTTCGCGGAGCTGCTTCATTCCCCTATGCAGGTTCACGCGGACAGACTCCGGCGTCAGTCCCGTCTTCTCCGCAATCTCGGGTCCGGTCATTCCTTCCACCAGCCGCAAAATAAGCGTCTCCCGGTACGCTTCCGGCAGCTCGCGAATCGTATCCAGAATCCGGATAGCCTCGGGTACCGGAGCCGATTGCCGCAACATCCCGTCTTGTAGTTCCGCCAGTTCCGGCGCGCTCCGGTGATAATCGGTGGCACGGTTCCGTGCAATCATCGCCAGCCACCCGCCAAATGCTCCAATTTCCCGCAATGTGTGCAATCGCCTAAGCGCCAGCATGAACACGTCCTGCACCAGATCGTCCACCTCGCAGCGAGGCACCCGTGCCAACAAAATCCCGTGGACCATGCGGCCATATCGCTCATACAGGCGGCCGAACGCGCTCCGATTCCCATCGCGCGCGGCGCTGACCAGGTCAGCCTCGTCCGGGAATTCCTTCGCTTGGGGCCAATTCACGGTTGCTAATGAGAGGACTCGATGCACTATATCCCTGAGCATCAAGACGTAGCTATTGAGGAAGTGTTAACGGCTCTTGAGGGCGGCGTCGATACTCGCGACATTCTTCTTCGCGAATTCCGCCTCGTCCATGGAGGGATTGATTTCCAGCATCGTCCGGAAGTGATTCCGGGCGGCTGCATACGCTTCAATGCTATTTGCCTGTTCCCCCTTGCGGCCGTAAGCTAGCCCCAAAGCGTAATGAACATAGGGGTCTTTCGGATCGTAAACCAGCGCCATCTGTCCATACTCGATCGCTTTATCGAAATGCGAAAGACGCCGCTCGCTGTCGCTCAGGCCAAGATATGCCTCGCTACGCAGTTCCTTCCAGATGTCCTGCACATTGGCCCGTTTTTTCCGCCCAAATCCTGTCAAAAACCCGATCACGTAATAATTCAGCTTCCCTGCCAGCTTGCTGTCAAAATCGCTCAGCCGCAGGTACTCGTGATATTCCACCGTGGAGTCCTGATATTTGCCGCTCATCCGCAAGCTGACCGCCAGCCATAAATGCGCCTCAGCGCCATTTGGGTTCAACAGAATCGATTTGCGGGACGCCTCAATAGCGTCGCTATACAACTCCTTCCGGCACAACGCCTGCCCCAGCAGATTAAACGCCAACGCGTTCTTCGTATCCCGCTGCACCACCGCATTCAACTGCCGGATCGATTCATCCAGACCGCCGATGTCCAGCAGCATTCCCCCGTACGTCGAACGCGCCTCCAGGTAATCCGGATCGATCTCAATCGCCCTCTGGTAGTACTTGCGCGCCTGCTCCTGGTCGAACAGCGCATTATACGAACGGCCCAGGTACAACGCCGCCTGACTGTAGGAAACATCCTGTTTCAGCGCGGCCTGAAAGAACCCAACCGCTTTCTTGTAATGCTCCTCCGACCCTTTGTTGTACTCCTCCATCCCGTGCTCAAACGAATCCACCGCCGCTTTCGGACGCCGCCGCAGAATCAGAATCTTCAGCGTGACCGTGGATTCCTGGCCCGGATAGACCGTTTCCTCGCGGGGACCATCCGGTTCATAGTCCATCTTGACGCCCTTCACCGTATGGACACCCGGCATCAGCCCCGGCATCCGGAGATTGCCGCCCTTGTTCGCAACCCCGATGGACTTGCCATCTACGAATATCTCAACGCCGTTCGTATTCGATTCGAAGATCAGCGTGCCTGTTTTGGGAGCCGGCGGCGTGCCCGGCGCGGCTGAGGATGGTATGAAGGCCAGCAGCATATTCGGATCGAAACTACCGCGTTCCGATGTCGGATTCTGCTTCCCCTCCGTCGCCTGCCGCACTTCCCTATGCACATACTCCGCCAGTTCGTCGGCCGTGACAATGCCATCGTGCGATTCGTCCGCCGCACCCTCAAGCCCCTTCACCACGTAATAAGTAAAGATGCCGTGGCCGCCACCCCAATCCTTGCTCTCGTAGGATCTTTCGCGGTCGCGGCTGGCGGTTAGTGAAAACAACGACCGCTCCAGATTCTTCAGCGTCCCATTGATCGTTGCCACATCCGCTTCCGGATTGATAGATCCGCTATGGCACGAATCCGTGAGCAGTACTTTCCACTTCGCCTTAATCTTGCTGCCCGCCACGGCGCTCAGCGAATCCATGGAGTACCCGGTCGCGGCGATATGATCCTTATCGATATCGTAAGGAGCCAGATACGCCTTCCCGCCATAAACAAATCCATGACCGGCAAAGTAAATCAGCACCCGGTCGTTCTCCCTGGCCACCCCCGGTAGCCAGGTCTCCAATTCTCTCTGTAAATTCGCTAGCGTTGCCTTCGGCCCGATCAGCTTGTGTACGTTTTCAGCGCGGAAATTGCCACCCTCGGGACTAATCAGGATGGAATAGATCGATTCCGCATCGCGCTCCGGATACTCCAGTTGCGCCGACGCAGGCAGGCTCTTGTATTGCGCAACCCCCACCACCAGCGCGTAACTCCGGGGTATGGAAACCTCGCCCGCCGGAGTCTTCACCGTGACCGGCTCGTCCTTCTCGTACTTCAAATCCCTCTGCCGCCCCGGCGGCTGTTGTTGCGCTCCAACTGCGGCGCACACCAGTACACATAATCCCAAGGATGTGCGAAATCCAACACGCATTGCCATCACCTGTGCGCCAGCCGGAACTCATAGACCACCGGCCCCTGCAACGGAACATGCGAGGAGATCACGGAAGAATTCTTCTGCCGCATGAACATCAGATCCTTGGAAGCGGAATCCCCCACCTGCGATTTCGGGCCGGCTGCCGTGTCCACACAGTCGCCGCGGGCGCGGAAAATGGTATCGTCGCAGCGCGGCTTCATCTCCACTGGAGTTTTTGGCTCCGCTCGCTCCGGCAGACTTGGCGCCGCCAGTTCCACTGGACTGATCAGCCACGAAATCACATCGTACCCCGCCGGCCCTTCCACTCGAAATGCACCTTGACTGGTCGCCGGAACCACGTATTCCTTGCCCGCTTCAATCCGGTTCAGAGAGCCGGTATCTTGCCTGGGAAACAACAGGGTGCTGTTGCCGGACGTGCTGTGATTCGTCACATACAAATACCCTTTGAAATTGGACTTGAACCGGAACCGCACCTGCTCCTTTGCGGTGAGCACCAACCCTGGATCCACCGCCTTCCAGGCATTCGCCTCCCGCCGTTCGAGTGTGATCTCCATACGGCTGGAGCCTTGCGGCAAACAGGCGGCGCCCGAGAGCAGGAAAACGATAGCCAATCTCATGAAAGCTCCTTACTCGTGTTGCAAGCTCAAATCCACCACAACCCGGGCATTGCCGCTTCGGTCCGGCGTCGCCACATATACCGCCTTTTCCTTCCGGTCGCCAGGGGTTTCCTCGTCCACCTTTTCAAAAACAAGATCGCGAGAGGTCAACTGTGACCGGAGCCGGTCCACAAACGGATCGTCAATCGATTTGCGATTGGAAGCCATCATCAGCGCCTTTGCCGGTTTCTCTTTCGGCTCGTCCGACGCAGGCGCAGGTGCTTTCCCGGTATCGGAACCCAGCGAGTAAATCAGCTTCTCCAAATCCTGCGCCGGTTTACGGGAAAGGACCAGAAACAGCTTCTCCTCGCCCGCTTCGTCTGTGAAATTGAAGCGGCCTCCCGCTGGAACCGTGTACTCCTGATCCCGTCCAATGTGGTTATTACCGTTGTCGATGTCGGGCGACGGAAACTGTACGATCCACGTCTTGCTCGGCCCCCGGGAGATCACATATAGATAGCCTGGATCGTTTGCCTTCACCGTTACTTTTATTTTGTCGCCAGAGTGAAAGACCGTGCTTGCATCCACCTCGTCATACCGGCCAGAATCGTTTCGTTTCGACAAGCTGTAGCGAAGCCCCAGTGGCGGATAAGCAGCTACAGGCGTCACCGGCGTCCTCTCCACGCGCTCCGATATTTCCGGATCCTTCGGTTTCACAGAATCTGCCGTTTTCACGGCCCGTTTGACCGCCTTCGGTGGCGCTTTCGGCGCCACAGCAGTGTTAGCAACCGGAGTCGTGGCCGTCATCGAAACGGGCGTATAAAACAGTTCACGAGCAGTTAGTTTGTGCTCCGGCTGGCCAAACAGGGCCGCTGCCGGCGCCAACAGGACCGCAATTAACGGAAGCCTCATATATTTAAACATCGGTATTTTCCCGCAATTGGATTAGGTGATTGTACGAACTTAAATGGCGTTCGCATAATGTAAGTTGTCCGATACGGTTAACAGTGTATCAAGGATTACGGTGCCAGTGCCCCCGCCAAAGTAACTCGGATATATACTAGTGAAAATACCTAGAGGAGTATAACGTGAACCTGTCTCTTCAGATTCCCTGGATTCCCCGCGTCCTATGCTGCGTAATCTCAGTCCAGCTAATTTGCGCGCCCACTTACGCGCAAGATCAGCCGGCGCCCACCAAGCTCAACATCGTGATCGTCGAAGGCGAAGGAGCCATCAACAGCGTTCGCCAACGCGTGGCGCGCGAGCCGGTGATCCAGGTTGAGGACGAAAATCACAAGCCCATCGGCGGTGCGGCCGTGACCTTCCTGCTGCCGAATCAGGGTGCCGGAGCCTCCTTCGCCAATGGCGCCAGGAGCCTCACCGTACTGACGGACGATAAAGGGCAAGCCGCCGCGCGCGGCCTGCGCCCGAACAACATCAATGGCCAATATCAGGTTAGAGTGAACGCGTCTTACCGCGGCCAGACCACCAACACCACCATCAATCAAACGAATGCTCTCGCCGTGGGCGCTGCCGTTGCCGGCGGAATCTCAGCGAAGCTGATCGCAATTCTCGCCGTCGTGGGCGGAGCCGCGGTGGCAGGCGGCGTTGTCGCGGCCACACGCGGAGGCGGAGGTGGAAACAACACCCCCGTAATTCCACCTGTCGTCCTGACCCCAGGCACCCCCACCGTAGGAGCCCCGCGATGATCGCCAAAATTTCCTTGCTTGCCGTCCTCGCCGTTGCCTGCCTCAGCGCCGAATCGCAGATTGAAGGCCCCAGGCTCGGGTTTGTATACGACCCGCAGGCCTCCGCCATCCGCCCGATTCTCGGCATCCCCGGCTCCGCTCTCTTTGGCCGCCCGATCGCGTCGGACCTGAAAGACGCCATTGTTTCGCCATCGCAGGAGTTCGCAATCGGTGTCTCGGGCGACGGCTCCGCCGTTCAGATACTGGTCTTCGCGGATGCAAAGCTGCGCCCGTTAACAGGCGCGCACGCCGCTCCCGATCAAATCGTCCTCAGTCCAAATGGCGCCGCCGCCGCACTCGTCAGCGGATCTCATCTGCAAATCTTTTCCGGACTCCCCTCTGACAACGCCACGGCGGAATTCGATCTTGCAGCAGCCCCGTCAGCCCTCGCCATCAGTGATGATGGCGCCGTTGTGCTCGCCTCAATCGCCGAATCGGATACGTTTGCCCTGTATTCGTACGCGGCGGATGGCTCCTCTAGACGCCTCCTCACTGCCGGGCAGACGGGCTCCGTTGCATTCCTCAACCGCAGCCACGATGCCGTATTTGCCGACGCCGCCCGGAACCAGGTAATCCTGCTGCGCGATGCCGCCGATGCCAGCATCGTTTCCAATGTGGATCGGCCCACGGCCGTCGCAGCATCCCTTGACAATCGCACCATCCTCGTCGCCAGTTCCGCAGCGCAATCCATCACCACGGTCTCGCTGGCAGACGGCGCCTCGATATCGACTCCCTGCGGATGCACCCCCGTCACTCTCGCCAGATTGCAAGGCGGCGCGGTGTTCCGTGTCACCGGTGTGGGCGATGCTCCCGCGTGGCTATTCGATAGCAGCGGCCCGGAACCTCGGGTATTTTTCATCCCGCAGGCTGGAGTCTCCAATGAGTAAGCAGATACTCCTCGCACTTTCCGCGCTCCTGGCTTTCGCGGGCATCGCGGCTGCCCAACCCTATTCGTGTGTGGCCAGCGTGCCAAACCTCCCTACCGTGCGGGGCAGCGGCATCGCCGAATATGTGGGCGATCTTCTGGTCACCTGCACGGGTGGTTCGCAAAGTCTAGGGACGTCGTCGATCAATGTCACCATTTCTCTAAATACGAACATCACCACCAGACTCGACGCAAACGGGATTACTGAGGCTATCGCTTTCGTCGACGACCCAGGTCCGGGAAACCGGGCTTTCAATCAGAACGTGTTCAAGGGTTCCCTCACTGCCCCTAACGCAGTCACTTTTACCGGTATTGCCCAATTTCAGCCTGGCCCGGGGAGCCGCACCTACCGGTTCACCAACATTCGTGCGAATGCAACGCAACTCGCGCAGAACGTTCCAGTTGCCGCTACTATTTCCGCTTCCATGTTCGCGGGCAGCACTACCTCCAACCCTGTGAACACCGTCGCGCTGGTGCAGCCGGGCAGGGCATTCGATGTGAGGACCTGTGACGATTCCCAACCCGCTGCCCCAAATTTCAGTCCACTCTCCCCGCAGAACCCCGGCCTGGTAAACGGAAATTCTTATAGCGGCGCCATTCAGTTCAACGTTCGGTTCTCTGAGGCCCTGGCCAGCGGTTTCCGGCCGATGGGTCCCACTCAGGACCCGAGTCCGGTACCCGTTCTCTATGGGATAACCGAGAGCGGATTTGTGGACACTGCGATTCTGGGCCGCCCCACCGGCATCGCCACGCAAGGCACACGTTTACTGGCGAAGTTCAACAATATTCCCACCGGTGTACACCTGTTCGTCACTACCGCGCCGATCGGCGCGGGCGGCGCGTCCTCTCCAAATCTGACGGCCACTTTTACTCTTGCCGATGCGAATGGCGCTGGCCCGCCCAGCCAACCCTATACATATCAAAGCGGAACCTGCGCGGCTTCCAACACGAGCGCTTTGATACAGGAGATTCCCGTCTCTGGAGGCGCCGCACAGGCCGTATGGGAGGTCACTGGTTCCGACCCGGCCGCAATCGAGAAGGCCAGTTTTGGCGTCGTTGTCGCTTACGCTTCTCCGCCGCTTCCAGGGTCCGGCACCGCTACAGCGGGCGGAAGTACCGCGCCCGTCAGCACGGTGATAACTTCCAGCAGCACCGAACCGGCGCCCCGCTTTGCGACCATAAACACAACGCAGCCGGCATTCTCCATCGGAACCGCCACGCCCTTAACAATTACCACCGCGAACCCATTACCCGCAGGCCAGGTTGGCGTTCCTTATTCACTCCCATCCTTCTCGGCGGTGGGCGGACTACCGCCATATATATGGTCAAGTTCCATAACTCAACCTCCCCCGCCATTGCTAACTCTCGGCTCTAATGGCGCCTTCACCGGTACGCCAAGCACCGCCGGCCCTTACTCGTTCCTCGTCAGGGTGACTGATGCACTGGACACCACCGTGAGCGCAACCTTCACCATGAACATCGGGGCCGCCCCCAGCATCACAACGCCATCCCCGCTCCCTCCAGGCCAGGTGGGGTCGCCATATTCGATTCAGTTCACGCAAGCTGGTGTGAATCAGCCGGTCTGGACTATCACTGGCGGTGCTCCCCCGTCCGGATTCACCTTCAGCAATTCTGGTCTGCTCGCCGTCACCCCAACCACTCCGGGCGCCTACAATTTCAACGTCTCCGTGACGAATTCGAACCCGGCAATCCCCCAGTCAGCATCCAAATCGTTTTCTTTGACCATCGCCGCGCCCGTCCCATCCGATAACACGGTCTCCATCACAACAAGGTCGATCGCGAACGGCGTGCTTGGCGCGCAATACTCTCAAACTCTCACGGCGGTAGGCGGCTCACCACCCTACACCTGGTCCGCCGATGCGCCGAACCTGCCGCCCGGCATTTCGCTTTCGAGTAGCGGTGTCCTCAGCGGTATCCCGGCCAACGCCGGTGCCTTCCGCGTCATCGTAAGAGTCTCAGACATCCGCGGTAGCGGCGACGGGGTCGTGTTCCCCATCACCATCACCGGGCCGCCGCTACTGATCACGACGGCGTCGTTGTCCTCCGGCACAGTAGGCTCGGCCTATTCGCAATCGATACAGATTACCGGCGGCGTGCCTCCAGTTACATTCGGCATCGCGTCCGGTTCCTTGCCAGTGGGCCTCACTTTCTCACCCGGCGGAACCATCGCAGGCACCCCAACCGGAATCGGAACTTCCACCTTCACCGTCCAGGCGACAGATTCAGCACAAGGCCGGGATACCCACGTATTCTCAGTTGCCGTCGCCGCCAACCCGCTCACCGTCACCACTACATCGCTTCCGAATGGAACCGTCACTGTCCCCTATTCGCAATCCGTCGCGGCGAGTGGCGGAAGCCCGCCCTACACATTCACCATCTCATCGGGATCGCTGCCATCCGGCCTCACTCTTAGCTCAGCCGGCGCCATCACTGGCATCCCGTCGGCCGTCGGAGATTCCACCTTCACAATCCAGGCCACCGACCGCCAGAACCAGACCGCGGCCAAATCGTTAACCCTCAGAATTGTTTCCCTTCCCATCGTCACCACGGCTTCGCCGCTCCCGGTAATCGTCACCGGAGCCGCTTCCAGCCTGACGCTCGCAGCCAGCGGCGGCACTGTCCCTTATAGCTGGTCGATCACCGGCGGCTCGCTCCCCGCTGGACTTACCCTCGATGCAGGCACCGGTGCCATCGCCGGCACGCCAACCGCCGCAGGCCCTTACTCATTCACGGCCACAGTCACCGACGCGAATAAACTCGCGGCAACCAAGCCATTCACCGGCCGCGTGTCCACGCCTGTCAGAATCACCACTGCACCCACGCTACCTGTGGCCACGGTAGGCACTGCCTACTCGCAGAAACTGGACGCGGCGGGAGGCACCCCTCCCTACATATGGAGCGCCGCCGACGCGCTGCCAGCCGGCCTCACTCTCGATCCAGTAACGGGCATCATCAGCGGAACCCCTGCCACGCCGGCGGATGGTTCATTCAACATTGACGTGTTCGATGCGGACCGGCTAACCGCCAGAACCCGCTTCTCGCTCACGGAGAATCTTCCGCAGCTCACCGGCGTCACCATCGGAGGAGTGCCGGATACACCGCCGCCTGGGCAGCAATCCAAGGTCACCGTAACGCTTGGAAACGCGTTCCCACTCGGCATCTCCGGAACGGTAACCCTGAGCTTCGCCTCGGATGCCGCAGTCCCCGCCGACGACCCCGCCATCCAGTTCTCAACCGGCGGGCGAACCGCGGCCTTCACCATTCCCGCTGGATCCACCCAGGCGGCGTTCAGCGTAACGGACCTCGCAATTCAAACAGGCACGGTCTCCGGCGCCATCACCCTGACCACCGCCCTGCAAAGCGGCACAACACCAGTGACCTGCAATTGCGCTCTCACCCGGACCATCCGGATTGCAAAATCCGCGCCGGTCATCAGCAGCGTTGGAGCCGCCCGCGTTGCGAACGGACTCAACATCACCATCATCGGCTTCTCTACCACGCGAGAGCTCACCCAGGTGACATTCCAATTTGTAGGGAATAATCTGCAAACCACCAGCTTCACCGTGCCCCTCACCAGCTCATTCACAACCTGGTATCAGAGCCCGCAATCGGCGCAGTTCGGCAGCCAGTTCCTGTTGACCGAGCCCTTCACAATCCAGGGCGACCCGAACGCCGTGACCAGTGTCTCAGTAACACTGGCAAACGCCCAAGGCACGTCACAACCGGTAACCGCTACGGTGCAATGAGTGGTGATTGCCTGACCGATCCGATAAACGCCAATTGGCGTGATATCGAACGGGCAACGAGTAAGCCATTGCCTGGACCAAACCGCAGCTTTTACCTTGAGCCCACAGACGACAAGGAGAAGTAATCTTGCGAATGCACACAGCAGCCTGAGGCATGGGTTCTCGCCAGTCCGTCGGCTACGCGAGTTCACTTCGACTGAATGCGCGTATTACGTCCAAGTGCGTTCTCCGGACGGCTAGGATTCGTAAACGCTACCCGACTGATCGCGGGTGATCACGGCTGGGAAGCGTGTCTCAAATAAGGTAGGTTTTGCAACAACGCCGGAAGGCCGTCGCCACACCAGCGCACCGGCGTCGCCGGTGCGTGGTTCCGGCGCGTCCGGCTGCACAAGTCGGCGTACTCATAGGCCATGCCGCGCGCGTCGAGCGCATCCTCCGCGCCAAGGTGAGGGGAGGCGCGTCATGACTCCAGCGAACTACTCGCTCCGAACCCTGAGCCGACCAAACAGCCCCGCAAAGGCAATCCCAAAGCACGCCCCGCAGCCCATGAGCCCAACGATGTCGGCGCCGTGTAACATCTGGATGCGCGGCTGGCTCAAATACCAAAACAGCAACATTACTGCGAATATCAACAGGCTTAAGCCCGCCTTTCGGCTGCTCTTCTGCATATGCGTTCCTTTCACCAGCATTGTATACGTGTTTGGGGAACTGGTTTTCGTTACGTTTTTTCGGCAACAGGGGCGGTATAGCCATGACTGACATCCTCACCCGCCTCGCCGTTCCCCGAATCTGCATACGCGATTCCGGCTGATCATGTGTTCCTTCTTCCGCACCGCGGATGTCCTGGGAAGGGCCGGAAGGCGGCCCTTGGTGGGTCGGTTTTTTGGGGCCGTCGAACAGTGGTCATGGCAAACTGTTCAGATCCCGGTGAGAAAGCGCCTGGGAACGGTCTAACTGCACGCCATCCGCACTTCCCACAAAAACCCGTTCGCCGCGAGATTTTGAACAGAAGTGGGTATTCTGTTCAAGAGGCTTTTAGATCTTCAACCGTGCTCGTCAAACAGTCGAATCCAAACGGGTGCACGACAGGAGAATGAGGTAAATCAAACAGCGCTGCTTTGGCGGAGCGTAGCGTCCGAATCTGACAGCGTATACTACTGTCAGATACCCCTAGGTCGGAATCTCTCGA
>JBBPYD010000243.1:0-10305 GCA_038200305.1 Bryobacterales bacterium | reverse complement strand
TTGTGCGGACAATGCGTTGGCGCAGTGTAGAGGTTATTGGTACTGCCGGACCAGCTTTCGGCTTGCGGCGATCACGAGCAAGCCTCCGAAAATCAGCGCAACCGATGTCGGCTCGGGCGTAGGGATCCCCGGCGCAGTCAGGGTTCCACTCCCAAATTCCGTGAATCCAGTAGGTCCTGTTATACCTCCGCCCGAAACCGATCCAGTAGCGCCAGCGAACTCCCCAGTTCCTCCGGTGAAAGTCAATTTCCCTGTCGTAGGACCCGTGCTGGTTACCGGATTGACCGCGGACTCATCTTCAAAGACGTTTCGGGACAAAATGTCACCTTTAGCGAATGTTATGCTAAGGATTCCGTTAAGGAGTCCGGTGGTTACATCCAACACGGCGTGTGGATGGATCGAAACGGGATTCCAAATAGCATTCAGGGCCGGATTATCGGAAAGAATGGAACCATTCAAGTGGGCGTCCAAGGTCAGCCTCGTACCGTTTAAAACCGGAGGCAGTTAGTGCTCCAGCAAAGCTGTAAGTAATGCCGATCGTAGTAGCCTGAGCCGAAATGCTCGCGATAGAAGTGATCAACAGACAGGCCGCCGTTACTCCTGCTTTCGCCCCGATTGTTTGACGTCGTATTGATCCTTTACCATGCACTCGAACGCCGTCGTTTGAATACCAAGCTGAGGATCGCGTTCGCCGGATTGTTTTTGCTGCGGCCGCAACCCCAGAAAGGCCCACTTGAGCGAGGTCATCAGACTCACGCCCGCAATCAGTATCGATTTCATATTTCCTCCAGGCGGGATGATTTCCCGTCGCTGGTACAGGCGGAACGGCGAGCTGAAAGCGGCCATTGGTGTCATACTTTTTTATTGGACGCGGAAATCACCAATCTGCTCAAAGCCTGGTCAACCGGCGATCCGGCCGCGCTCGATGAGTTGTCCAAGCAGGTTTACGATGAACTGCGCCGCATGGCTCGCCGCCACATGATAGGCGAACGGCGGGACAACACGCTTCAAACTACCGCCCTGGTCCACGAAGTCTATCTGCGGCTGGTCGATGTGACGAAAGTAGAGTGGCGGCAGCGCGCGCAATTCTTCGCGATCGCGGCGCAAATGATGCGGCGCATTCTGGTGGACGCCGCGCGTGCGCGCGCCTCGCACAAACGCGGGCGATCCAGGCATTCTGGGACGCACCGTCCGGCTGAATGAGGAAAGCTTTACCGTAATTGGCGTGATTCCGTCCACTCTCGGTTCTTTTGTCCAGTTGGAGATGTACACACCGGCTGCATTTACACCGGAACAGAAGAGTACGCAGCGGCGCGGGGATCAGTACCTGTTTACGCTCGGACGGTTGAAGGGGGGTCTGACCGTCGAGCAGGCGCAAAGGGATATAAATGTATTCGGACAGGACCTAGCGAAAGAGTTTCCTGACAACTACCCACCGACGGCCGGGTGGGGGATTCGAATTCAGCCTCTATCGGAGATCCTCGCGGGGGGAGAGATGCGCCTGCTGGTGCTGCTAGGCGCAGTTGGGTTCGTTTTCCTGATTGCCTGTGCGAATGTGGCGAATTTGCTTCTGGCCAGGGCGGCGGCAAGGGCCAAAGAGATCTCCGTCCGATCTGCGCTGGGCGCAAGCTGGTGGCGGATTGCGCGTCAGTTGATGACCGAGAGCGTATTGCTCAGAATCGCCGGTGTGCAGCGGGCCTCCTGCTGGGTAGCTGGCTGATCGCGTTTATGGTGAAGGCCGCTCCGGCAAGTCTGCCACGCGTCTCCGACATCACACTCGATTGGCATGTCCTCGTATTCACTTTTGTTGTTTCCCTGCTCTCGGATGTTCTCTTCGGACTCGTCCCCATCTCGAAGCTGGCGCGAATCAACCTAAACGAAACCCTGAAGAAGAGCGGTCGGGGCGCATCGGGCGGTATACGGCGGCACAAGACGCGCAGTACCTTGGTTGTGGTTGAGGTCGCGCTGTAGCTCGTGTTGCTGATGGGCGCTGGTCTGTTGCTCCAAAGCTTGGTCCGGCTTCAGAGGGTGAATCCCGGCTTCCAACCGCAAAACGTGCTCACATTTAGAGTGTCTTTGCCTGCCACTCGTTACGGATCGGCGGCAAAGACTTCATTATTCTTTCAGCAGTTACTGGCTCACCTGAAGCAATTGCCCGGCGGCACGGCCCGTACTCGGATTATCGGGTGATCAGCCCGGATTACTTCACCGCCATGGGTATTCCTATACGCAAAGGCCGCGTTTTTTTGGAAACAGATAAAGACGGGGCGGTTCGAGTAGCCCTTATGGATGACAAACTCGCCAGGCAGTATTGGCAGGCGGAAAATCCGATCGGCAAGCGCATTCGACGCGGCGGTTCAGAGGCGCCGTGGCTCACGGTGGTGGGCATTGCCGGTCACATCCGGCACTCCGGGCTGGATTCAGAATCGAAGGGCGTGCTGTATGAGTGCTACCTGCAGACCCAGACGCAAAGCATGAACGTGCTCGCACGAACTGGTAACGAACCGAAACTGCTTGCGGGAGCCGTGCAGAGTGCCGTCTCAGAGGTGGATAAGGATTTGCCGGTATTCGGAGTAAAACACATGGAGCAGCGGTTGGGCGAGTCTCTGGCACGGAAAAGGGCCGCGGTATATCTGCTTGCCATGTTCGCCGGGGTGGCTCTGCTGCTGGCAGCCGTCGGGATTTACGGTGTTATTTCCCAATCCGTCACCCAGAGAACGGAGGATATCGGAATCCGCATAGCGCTGGAAGCGGAACGGCGCAACGTCCTTCGCCTGGTCATCGGCCAAGGCATGACGCTGGTGATTCTGGGTCTGACTGTTGGAATCATGGCAGCCCTGGGACTTACACAATTACTGGCCAAGCTGCTCTTCGGCGTGAAAGCGGCAGATCCGGCGACGTTCGTCGGAGTCGTCCTTTTGCTGGCTGCAGTGGCCGCGCTTGCAAGCTACATCCCCGCCCGCCGCGCGGCCAAAATCGACCCGATGATTGCACTGCGCTATGAATAGAATGATCGTCTAAAACTATCGGGCGTCCTGATCCTCGTCCTTGACCTTCCCGCTAAGCGAATACAACTCTTTCCAAATATTGTCGTCATGCGGAGTCCAGTCCGACGTCTCAGGCCCGGTCAATTGCAGTTCCGATACCTGCAAAGTGCCGTGGCCGTAAATGCAAATATAGTCGGTTCGCGGAGGACCAAACAGGACATGGGCATGGGAGCCTGAACTAACCGGCATTCGCAGCCGGCGTCCACAAGTCCGGCAACGATGCCGCTGGTCGATGATAATCAGCACCAGCACAGCATTGCACAGCATGTTGTAGATGAACATCAAGGTTGTCCACGGCAGGTCGTGCATGAAAGGATCTTGATGGATCTGCGCCAGATAGGCGGGAAAAGGATACCAGCTATGGAGCGCCACCCACAGCCCGAAGAGTAATGCGCCGCCCGCCACCAATTTCGCCGCAAGCCAGCCCCAGTACTTCATACAATGGTTTGACTCCGCAGGGTGGCGGGAAGTTGCGGCAATAAACCTGATTATAGATGCCTAGCCGCCAAACAGGTTTCTTAGCAGGAACAAAACGTTAGCCGGTCTCTCCGCCAGGCGCCGCATAAAGTACGGATACCAGGCGGAGCCATAGGGCACGTACACCCGCAACCGGAATCCCTCGCTCACAATGCGCTTCTGCAGCGCGCGCCGAATGCCGTAAAGCATTTGGAATTCGAACCGGTCCGCGGAGTACTTCCGCTCACGAACGTACCGGATGGCCTCGTTCAGAATCGCTTCGTCGTGGCTGGCAATCGCCGGATAGGCGCCGTTGTCCAGAAGCTTCTTCATGAGTTTCAAGTAGTTCGCGTCCACATCCGCCTTTCGGGGAAAGGCCACGTCCGGCGGTTCCTGGTAAGCGCCCTTACAAAGCCGGACGGGAATTCCCTCGTCACAAAGCCGGTCGATATCCGCCTCGCTGCGATAGAGATATGCCTGGATCACCGCCCGCACCGGTCCAATTTCCTGGTGCATGTCCCGCACGATGGAGAGAGTCCGGTCCGTATACCGGGTTGCCTCCATATCCATCTCAATCCGGCTGCCGGTCGATGTCGCTTTGGCGGCAAGCGCAGCCGTATTCTGACGGGCGGCATCTTCTGAGAGGTCCAGCCCCAGCGCCGTCAACTTCATGGAAACCGTGGTGTCCAAGCCCGCTTCGGCAATCCGGTTCAGCGCGCAAACATAAGCGTCGCGTGCAGCCGTTGCTTCTTCCAGACCATGCACGTTCTCTCCCAGACGGTCCAGCGAAGAAGCGATGCCCTCCGCCTGCAAGGCCGCGCAAACCCGTAAACCATCCTCTAACGTCAAGCCGGCTACAAATCTGGATGTCAGAGATTGGGAAGTTCGCGACGTCTCCATCCAACGCCTTAGCCACCCCTGCCGGGAGAGATAGAGAAAGGAGCCGCGAAGAATCGGGATGAATGCGCTCAAGATACCCGGCCGTTTTCATTGTAGCTTTGAACCGGAGACCGGTAAGGGTGAGGATACTGGGTATGCTTCTGTTAACGATTCCGGCAATTCTTGCACGGCACCGAAGGTTGGCCTCAAACGGAGTGTAATGCAGGCAGGTAAGTACCTAGGGCGGCGCAGAGCATCACATTTGCACTACGATGACCAGTCTGTTACACTTTTAACTTCACCTGCTGTCATGTGGCGCACCCTAGCCACGTCACCTTGGGAGGTTGAGAGCGCCCGCATATTCAGCGCTCGAAGCCGTTTGTACCAGTTGAGGATTTCATGAGCCAGAAACAAGGTAAGAAATTTTTGTCTGCCGCTGGGCAGGTTGAGTCCCGCCCCTATCAACTTGAGGAAGCGGTGCCGCTCGTCCAAAAGATCAAGTTCGCCAAGTTCGATGAAACCGTTGAGTTGCATCTCCGTCTTGGCGTCGATCCGAAACACGCCGATCAGATGGTTCGTGGCACGCTTGTGTTGCCGCACGGCCTCGGAAAGTCGAAAACAGTTCTCGTCATCGCATCGGGCGATAAGCTCCGGGAGGCGCAGGAGGCCGGCGCCGATTTCGTCGGTGGCGAAGATATGGTGGCGAAGATCCAGTCGGAAGGTTGGACGGACTTTGACGCTGTCATCGCTACCCCGGACATGATGCGTTCGGTCGGAAAGCTGGGTAAAGTGCTTGGCCCACGCGGCCTGATGCCGAATCCGAAGACCGGCACTGTCACGCAGGACGTCGCTGGCGCCATTCGCGAGACCAAGGCCGGAAAAATCGAGTTCCGCGTGGACAAGACCGGCGTGATCCATGCGCCCGTCGGCAAGGTCAGCTTTGAAACGCCCAAGCTGCTTGCAAACGCCCAGAGTCTTATTAATGCGGTGGTCAAGGCGAAGCCCGCCGCCGCTAAGGGCAAGTATGTGAAGAGCGTGACCATCTGCTCCACCATGGGGCCGGGCATCCCGCTCGACGTGAGTGTCTTCAATGCGAAGCCCGTTGCTTCCTAAGGCTTCGGGAGAATATCAATGAAAAAGAAATCGGATAAAGAAAAAGATCTCGAAGCTCTGCGCAAGGATCTTGAGAAGTCGCCAAATATCTTTGTCACTGGCTTTGAAAAAATCACTGTGCAGCAGGATTTTGAACTGCGCAAGACTGTTAATAATGCCGGCGGTAAATACCAGGTGGTCAAGAACAATCTGGCCGCGAAGGCTTCCGAGGGGTTGCCGTCGCAGGAGCTGCTGGGCGATTTGAAGGGCATGACGTCTCTTGCCTTCACCACGTCCGACCCCGTCGCTCTCGCGAAAGCGCTCACGGCGTACGCTAAGACCGTACCCGCGTTCACTTTCAAGGCTGGCATTGTGGAAGGCCGGGTTGTCGAGATCAAGAATATTCAGGAACTGGCCAGTCTTCCCTCGCGGAATGAACTTCTGGCCAAGGTATTGTGGCTCATTCAGGCTCCGGCGCAACGTCTGGTCACGGCGATGAACGGGGTTGGGCGGAATCTCGCCATCGTAGTGGATCAGGGTGTAAAGGAAAACAAGTTCAGCAGTTAAGCTTTAGTTTTTAAATCTTTGGGAGTAAAGAAAATGGCGGATATCAACGGTATTGCAGAACAGATTCAGGGATTGACGCTTCTTGAGGCGTCCGAGCTTGTCAAGGTGCTCGAGGAAAGATTAGGCGTTTCGGCTGCGGCTGCGTCGGTTTCGGCTGCTCCGGCGGCGGGTGCGGCAGCGGCGGCGCCAGTGGAAGAGAAGACCGAATTCACGGTCATCCTCAATGCCGCGGGCGCAAATAAGATCAACGTCATCAAGGCGGTTCGTGAAGTCACCAGCCTGGGGCTGAAGGAAGCCAAGGATCTGGTGGATGGCGCACCCAAGCCAATCAAGGAAGGCGTCAATAAAGAAGAGGCCGAGACCATCCGGAAGAAGTTCACCGATGCGGGCGCTACTGTCGAAGTTAAATAGTCTGTTAAGTAATTTGCTCTAAATGACAGAGGGATAACGAGATAAGTAGTTCCTGGACTGTAGGTAGTGGTTTGAGAGGCAACCTGATCTGCAGTTGGATTGCCATCTTCTTTGACGCCGGTAATTGCGTCTGCTAAACTATGGATTGAATAAGGTCTGACCGGATACGTAGCCGGACATTTGCCCGTGAGCCTTACATTCCGCGGTGTCGTGCACGGTCTCTTAGGAGCTATGCACTGCTTAGCCCTGCGCTTTTCCTTGAATGGAGAAGTGTGTGGTTTATTCCGTGGAGCGTCACGCCAGATTGTAGGTCATTCTAACGCAGAGCAGCGCAGCATTCCTAAACGTTCACTCTCCTCCGGGCTACAGCCAGTTTGTTTGGCTTCCCATCACACAGGCTCTTATCGGCCAGGTTTGAATAAATCTGGTTCCTGTCCATCTGGTTTTCATTTGTTATTGCTTGCGGACCTTCAAAGCGCGCAAATCGGCTTTCGGGTTCGCTGTTGTTCTTTTTATACCGGCGCTTTTCAGAATGCCCGAGCCTGACGCTTTGGCTTTGCCGGCTTCAAGTAGGAGTGGAACATGCAAATTCAGCCTAAAGGCACCACCCGCGAACGAGTTGATTTTTCGAAGATCAAGACCTCGGTTCCGATTCCGAACCTGATCGAAGTCCAGAAGAAGTCGTATGAGCGTTTCCTGCAAATGGATCTGCTGCCCGATGAGCGGGACGACACTGGTCTGCAGAGTGTGTTCAAGTCGGTCTTCCCGATTTCGGATTTCCGTGGCTTGAGCGAACTCGCATTCGTCGATTATTCCATTGGTAACTGGGAGTGCAAGTGCGGAAGCTTGAAGGGTCTCAACCACCTTCGCACCGTTTGCCGGAACCCAAGTTGCGGAGCCACCATCCGCACCGATCCGTTCCATCCCGGCGATGTGTTGTGCGAAAAGTGCGGAACGTTCAACAAGAACATCGTTACGTTCTGCAATCGTTGCGGCGACCCGGTCGGTCTGCAATTGAAGTACGATGTGCCCGAGTGCGAAGAGCGGGGCATGACCTATGCCGCGCCGCTTAAGGTCACCATCCGGCTTACGGTTTTCGACAAGGATGCCGAGACCGGACAGAAGAGCATCCGGGACATTAAAGAACAGGAAGTCTTCTTCGGTGAAATCCCGCTGATGACCGAGAACGGCACGTTCATCATCAACGGCACCGAGCGCGTGATTGTCTCTCAGCTTCATCGCTCGCCAGGCGTATTTTTCGAGCGTGTGGCCGCCCAGGGTTATTTCCTCGGGAAAATCATCCCCTACCGTGGCAGTTGGGTAGAGTTTGAGTACGATAACAAGAACCTTCTCTATGTCCGCATCGATCGCAAGCGGAAATTTTACGGCACCGTGTTTCTTCGCGCGCTTGGATTGAAGAGCGATGCCGACATTCTGCGCGCTTTCCATAAGGTCAGCGACATCACCATCAAAGACAAGAAGCTTCTTTGGAAGGTGTCCGACGGCCTCATTGGCCTGAAGCTTTCACACGCCATTACCGCTAGGAACGGCGATACCGTGGTGCCGCAGGGCAAGAAAATCACTCCCTCGGTCTTCAAGGAACTCCAAAAATCAAAGATCGAACAGGTGGAAGTGGCGCCGAACGATCTGGAAGGCGCCTACGTAGCTGCCGACGTGGTCGATATGTCCACGGGTGAAGTGATGGTGGAAGCCAATCACGAGATCACCGAGACGATGATCGGCAAGCTGATCGAAGCCGATATCCCATCGTTTGAGATTTTTTTCCCGGATCGCGACGAAGCGGGGAACGTCATCTCAGTCACCCTCCGTAAGGATGCAGTGAAGTCGCAGAGCGACGCTTTGCTGGAAATCTACCGCAAGTTGCGCCCCGGCGATCCGCCCACGCTCGACACAGCCACTCAGCTTTTCTCGGGCATGTTCCTCGACGCCCGCAAGTACGATTTCTCGCGCGTTGGGCGCATGAAGTTCAACATCAAGCTGCATGACAAAGCGGACGAAACTTCGCTCGATAAGCGCGTGCTCGATCAGAAGGATTTCATCGACACCATCAAGTATCTGTTGAAGCTTCGCAAGGGCGTTGGCATCGTCGATGACATTGATCACTTGGGCAACCGCCGCGTCCGCGCGGTAGGAGAGCTCCTTGAAAACCAGTTCCGCATTGGCCTGGTCCGCATGGAGCGCGCGATCAAGGAAAAGATGTCGGTTTACCAGGAAATGTCTACGGCGATGCCGCATGACCTGGTGAATGCGAAGCCTGTAATGGCCGCGATCCGCGAATTTTTCGGATCGAGCCAGCTTTCGCAGTTCATGGATCAGACCAATCCACTTTCCGAGATCACCCACAAACGCCGTCTTTCGGCGCTTGGACCTGGTGGTCTGTCACGGGAACGCGCCGGTTTTGAAGTCCGCGACGTCCACCCTACTCACTACGGCCGCATCTGCCCGATTGAAACGCCGGAAGGCCCGAACATCGGCCTGATTTCGTCGCTTTCCTGCTTTGCGCGCATCAACGATTACGGATTTATTGAGAGCCCGTACCGGCGCGTGCTGAAAGGCACCGTGACGGATGAAGTCAGGATTCTTAATCCTGGCGACACCAACTTCAAGGTTGGCGATATCACTATGCGCGGCGAGATTGAGAAGGCAAATGCCAATCTCAGCGCCAAGAAACAGCCCTCTGAATTTGAAGCCCATTCCGACTACCTCTCGGCCTGGGAGGAAGATAAGTACATCGTCGCTCAGGCCAATATCGAGCTCAACGACGACGGGTACATCGTGCCCGATCTGGTCAACGCCCGGCAGGCGGGCAACTTCGTTCTAAAGCATCGGGACGAAATCGAGTACATGGACGTCAGTCCGAAGCAGTTGGTCTCGGTTGCGGCCAGTTTGATTCCATTCCTCGAAAATGACGACGCGAACCGCGCTCTGATGGGATCGAACATGCAACGCCAGGCTGTGCCGCTGTTGCGTGCCGAAGCGCCGTACGTTGGCACCGGGATGGAGCGCGTGACCGCGCGCGATTCCGGAGCCGTCGTCATCTGTAAGCGCGCCGGCGTGGTGGATTCGGTGGATTCTGAGCGCATCATCGTTCGCGTGGAAGGCAACGCCCACGAAGGACAGATGTCGCGCGAAGTCGGTGCCGATATTTACCAGCTCACCAAGTTCAAACGCTCCAATCAAAATACCTGCATCAGTCAGAAGCCGATCGTTTTCCAGGGGCAGCGCGTCAAGAAGGGCGACGTTCTGGCGGACGGTCCTTGCACCGACAACGGCGAACTCGCTCTCGGCCGGAACGTCCTGGTGGCGTTCATGCCGTGGCGTGGTTACAACTTCGAAGACGCCATTGTGGTCAGCGAAAAGCTGGTCAAGGAAGACTACTACACCTCGATCCATATTGAAGAGTTTGAGATCGAGGGCCGCGATACGAAACTCGGGCCCGAGGAAGTCACGCGCGATATTCCAAACATCGCCGAGACCTTCCTGCGCAATCTGGACGAGAGCGGCATTATCCGCATCGGCGCAACCGTCAAGCCGGGCGATATCCTGGTTGGCAAAGTGACTCCGAAGGGCGAAACGCAGTTGACCCCCGAAGAGAAACTGCTTCGCGCGATCTTCGGCGAGAAGGCCGGCGACGTCAAGGACGCCTCGCTGTACTGCCCTCCGGGGATTGAAGGCACCATCGTCGATTGCAAGGTGTTCTCGCGCAAGGGCGCTGAGCTGGATGAGCGCTCGAAGGCGATCCTTGAAACTCAGATTGAACGGCTTCATCGCAACCTGGAAGATGAGAAGCGCATTCTCAACGACGAGCGTTCCAAACGTCTGGCCAATCTTC
>JBBPYD010000242.1:0-4998 GCA_038200305.1 Bryobacterales bacterium | reverse complement strand
GAGCGTTCGGGTAAATCCGACGAGCCTCGCGGTGGGTCAGTATACCGCCAATATTGCTGTGACTGTAAACGGCATCGGGACTCCTGTGAGTATTGCGGTTACGCTGAACGTCTCAGTGCCGCTACCCACGCTAACGTTAAGCGCAACAACGCTTACATTTACATCTCTGCCGAGTCCGCCCGTCGCCCAAGTGCTTCGTCTGTCCACCAGCGGCTCCCCTGTTTCGTTCACAGCGGCTATTGCAGGCGCGGCATGGATGCAGATCAGTCCGGCAAATGGCGTGTTGGTTCCTGGCGCCCAGATGCCGTTGACCGTGACTGTGGACCCAACCGGTTTAAACCCCCAAGCCACTCCCTATACGGGAAAGATCACTATTTCCGCTCCAGGCGCGGCCCCGGCAAGCAAGCAGCAGACGATCAATGTCAGCCTGATGGTGAATGCGGTGACGCCAACACTGACCAGCGTTTGGCCAAGTTCGATTCCTCTGAACGCTTTGACGACGACCATCACCATCCGGGGAGCCAACTTCTATAGCGCGTCCGTTGCGAAAGTGACCGGGGTGACCGCTCCGCTCGCCACTACCGTGCTAGGAGCGGATGTTCTGCTGGCGGTGGTACCAGCCACGCTATTGAACACGGCCGGGACTTTGAACATCATCGTGTCGAATCCTGCACCTGGGGGCAACTCCTCTTCCATCGCGTTGCCCGTTGGAGCGGCCGCCACTATCCAGAGCGTCGTGAATGCGGCGAGCGAGCAGACCGGCCCGATTGCTCCGGGAGAGATGATCACGCTATTTGGAAACGATATCGGCCCGACCACGCCTGGCATCCTGGCCGACGCCGGTGCCGATGGCTTTGCAGACACCGCAGTTGGGACGATGACCGCCACCGTGGACGGGGTTGCCGCGCCACTGGTCTATGTGAGTCAGAATCAGATTACACTGGCGGTGCCGTATGAAGCCACTATCGGCGCGGGGAAGGTCATATCGTTAGTAAAGGGCGCCGGCACGCCTCTTACCACCACGGTGACCATTGCGGCCACCGCGCCCGGTTTGTTCACCATCGATGGTTCTGGACTCGGCCCGGCCGCGGCCTTGAACTACAATGCCGCCACCTCGCAATATTCCGTGAATGCGGGGAACAACGCCGCAAAGCTGGGTGACACCGTACTCCTTTACCTTACCGGCGAGGGCGATTACGCGACGGCCATTACCCCGCGAACCGGCCTGATCTTCCCGGCAAGCATCTCGCCAGCGCCGCAGCTTGCACTGATGCCGACCGTGACGATCGGCGGTGCGGCCGCGACGGTTGCTTATGCTGGACCATCGGTGGGTTCTATCCTAGGGCTCCTGCAACTGAACGTGGTTGTACCCGCAGGCAGCATTGTGGGCGCATCCGTGCCAGTCTCGGTAACTATTGGAGCGAATTCCAGCCCGGCAGGTGTAACAGTGGCGTTGAAACCCTAGAGGTTATGCCTGAAGGCTTCGATCTCAGAGATTTCTTCGGAACTTAACCGGAAATCGGCGGCGCCTACGACGCCATCCACCTGGGCAGCCGAACGCATTCCAACAATCGCGGCCGTAACGGCCGGGTGACGCAAGGTCCACGCAATCGCAACCTCGCCGGGGGTCCGTCCATGCCGCTTTCCAATGGCGCGCAGCAACTCCACTAATTCAAGATTTTGCGACAGCTTCGGCTCCTGGAATTGTGGAGTCCGGCGGCGGAGCCTGCGCGCGGCGCAGTTGCTCCACATTGAAATTAGAGACCCCGATGTAGCGGACTTTCCCTTCCGACTTGAGCTCGGCCATGGTGGTCCAGCCTTCCTCGATATCTTCGTCCGGTTCCGGCCAGTGGATCTGATATAGATCGATCACATCCAGCTTCAATCTGCGGAGGCTCGCCTCCAATTCGCGCCGGATCGAATCGCGTTTGAGACTCTTTAGGATTTCCCGCTTCTCATTCCAGATCCGCTCACATTTAGTGAACACAAAGGGCTTGTTCGACCGCCCTTCCAAAGCCTTCGCCACAACTTCCTCGGAATGGCCCAACCCGTACACAGCCGCAGTGTCAATCCAGTTGATGCCCCGGTCCAGGGCGGAGCGGATTGCCGCGACAGACTCGTTATCGTCCTGCGGCCCCCATCCGAACGCCCAACCACCGCCGCCAATGGCCCACGCTCCCACGCCAATGGGCGTAATCTCGATGTCACTGTTGCTTAGCCGTTTTGTAATCATGCCAATAGGTTGAGGTCCGGCTCGTTAACCGGCCGCACCAATCGAATACTTTAGCACTCAGAATGCGGGTTGTGATGAAACCGGTAGAACCCACCAGGCAAGCTTCGGAGGGGAGCCTACCATGCAAGGGCCGGCTCTACCGGACTTGGAGCGGTCTAATCCGTCTCCCGCTGAAGGCGGAAAGAGAGGGATCGACATCGCGCTTTCACGCATCGGCACGGGTAAGTATACCCCGCCAGGGGGCGATCCGTCGCCTCCAACGCGCCTTTACCCAACCTGGCCCGACTATAGACGTAGATGGCGGCTCCTTCCAAACCATTTCGTTTTAACAGGTAATGCCCCGCAGGTTGCGCAGCGGGCCGCAAAACGTGTAAACCTGTCGATGGGAGCATGTGCCCGATACTTTAAATATTCATGAGCCGCTGCTGGTAAATACGCTGGGCCATTCGGCGGGCGTGCTCATCTTCGGCATCTTTCTTTATCTGTACCTGCGGGATTGGCCAAGCGCCCGCTTGCGGAGGAGCTGGCTGCCGGCAGCCGCGGCGGCGCTGGCATTGCTCTGGAACTTAGGATCACTGATCGTCCTGGCGACGTCGTCCATCGGGGTACCGCACGCCGAACTGATCGTGACACTCAGCTTTTCCGTGCTGAGCCTGTTGCCCGCCGTTTTGTTGCACATTTCACTCGACGGCCACTTGCGTTCCATCTGGATAGCCGGTTACGTCTTGAGCGTTTCCGCGGTGATAGCGCATTTCGCCGAACTGCTCTCCCCTACCGCGCAGTTTCATAATTTCGCACTACTTTCCATTACGAGTGGGTTCGGCGTGCTCACCGTGGCTTCCATTGGCGCCGTTTCCATCCGCCCGGTGGAGAACCAGATGCGGGTCCGGTCGCGCATTTTCGGGACCATGTGCTTGTTCCTGTTCGCCATGTCCTTTGTTCATTTCGGATCGCAACACGCAAACCAGCGTTGGTCCGGCGAAATTGCGCTCCACCATGCCGGCATCCCGCTCGCGCTGTTTGTTCTCCTGCAGGATTACCGGTTCCTTTTGCTGGACGCCTATGTCCGATTCCTGGCGAACGCAGCGATGGCCGCCACGCTCACGTTTGCCGCAGTCGGGTTAAATAACCGGTATGATTTTCTCGCGAAGTCCTCCGGCGATCCTTATATGCAAGGGCTGCTGATCGCCGCCGTCTGCATCCTGCTTATCTTGTTTGCACGGTTGCGCAGCGGCATCCAACAATGGATCACACAGGTTGTTTTTGGGCGCGCGAACCTGGAAAACGCATTGCTGTCCATTCGCGCTCAAGCGGCCGTGAGTCATGAAGAACAAGACTTTCTGCGGAAATCCGCCACCCTGGTAGCGGAATTCGCAGGCGCCGAGTCGTTTGAATTGGCTGGCGCTTCACAAAATACGAAGGCCGACCTCCTTCTGCCTCAACTTTTGACAGAACGCATGCGCTTACAGACCGCTTCTGCCTTGACCTGGGGTGAAGTCATCGTCCCCTTGCGATTTTCAAAGGGAGACCTGCACTATATCGTTCTGGGCAGGCGAATCGGCGCCAGGCGCTACCTGAGTGAGGATCTGCAAAGTCTTGCGCGCATCGCCGCCGTGATAGTGGAACAGGTGGAGCGCCTGCGCGGTATCGAAATGCAGCAACTGGTGTCCCAGGCGGAACTTCGCGCGCTTCAGGCGCAGATCAATCCTCATTTTCTTTTCAATTCGCTGAACGCGCTCTACGGGGCAATTCCGCGGCAATCTGAGGGAGCACGGCAGACGGTTCTGAATCTCGCCGATATTTTCCGGTATTTTCTGCAGAGTGAAAAGACATTTATCGCGCTATCTGAGGAACTGAAAATCGTCAAGGCCTATCTTGAGATTGAATCTCTGCGGCTCGGCAACCGCCTACAAGCGGAAATCGACATTGACGAGCAGGCCCTTTCCGTCCTGATCCCCATCCTTTCCGTGCAGCCTCTGGTTGAAAATGCTGTGAAGCACGGGGTCGCTCCGCATTCCGAACCCGGCCGCCTGCGCCTGAGCGCGAAAGTTTCCGGTGCTGGCGTACGGATCTGCGTGGAAGATACAGGGGACGGCTTCCCGCGGGCAAATGAGTCCTCTACGTCTCCCGGAACCGGGGTGGGACTGGACAATGTTCGTCAACGGCTTAAACTATGTTACGGGAAGGAAGTGGAACTTACAATCCAATCGGATACAACGGGAACCAGTGTTGGGTTTCTAATCCCGGCGCTACAGTCTGCCCGGATCAGATCCGTGCCATTCACTGCCTGACCCATGCCGGTTACTACTCAAATTCGGACCCTGATCGTTGACGATGAGCCCGTTGCCCGAAAGGTGCTGCGCGAAGAGCTTGAGCTAATTGAAGACATAGAGATCGCCGGAGAAGCCGAAAATGGCCGGCAGGCGCTGGATCAGATTGCCGCACTCCAACCGAATCTGGTGCTACTGGATCTCCAAATGCCGGTAATGGGCGGCTTTGAAGTGGTCCGTCATCTCCAGGGGGGCAATCTTCCCGTGATTGTCATCGTGACGGCTTTCGACCGGTATGCGATTGAGGCATTCGAAGCCGGTGCTATCGATTATCTGCTTAAGCCGGTGAGTCAGGCGCGGTTGCTAAGGTCGGTGGAACGCACACGGCAACTGAGGGGCAGCCCCCGGCATGTGGCGGAGCGGGTGGTCCAATTGCAGGAAGCCGCCGGGGAACGGGCATCCACTCACCCGCGCAGAATAGTGGGCCGTGCCGGG
>JBBPYD010000241.1:0-15764 GCA_038200305.1 Bryobacterales bacterium | reverse complement strand
TTCGCGCGCTTTCACTCGCGCTCATTCTCTGTGCCAACTACTTCTTCTACGTTAAGTGGGATCTCTTTTATCTCTTCCTGATTCCCGCGGCGTCCACGATTGACTACCTGCTTGCGCTCGGCATGGAGCGGATCAAAGCGCAGGGATTGCGCAGGCTTCTGGTGTCGCTAAGCATCGCTCTCAATCTGGGAATTCTGGCAGCGTTTAAATACATGCCGGTGGTGAAGTCCAATTGGGGATGGGTGTTCCCGCTTGGCATCTCTTTCTACACTTTTCAGGCTCTCAGCTACACGATTGACGTTTACCGGCGCGACGCGAAGGCCACTTCCAGTCTGCTTGCCTATCTGAGTGCCGTTTCATTTTTCCCAACTATTCTGGCTGGTCCCATTACTCGTCCCGCGCAGTTGATCGCGCAATTCGAGAAGAAAGACAAGTTGCTGCTGCCTGCCGATGGAGGCCGCGCGCTGTTTCTGATCGGCCTCGGACTGGTGAAGAAACTTCTCATCGCGGACTACCTGGCTGACAATCTGGTGAACCGGGTCTTCGATCTGCCGAAGCTTTATTCGGGCTTTGAAGTCCTGATCGGAGTGTACGGTTACGCCATCCAGTTGTATTACGACTTCTCCGGCTACTCGGATATCGCGATCGGATCGGCGCTTCTGCTCGGCCTCAAACTGCCCATCAATTTCAACCGGCCGTACCAATCGGAAAACATCGCCGACTTCTGGCGCCGCTGGCACATCTCACTTTCCAACTGGCTGCGCGATTATCTTTACTTCTCTCTGCCGGGGCTGCGCTCCAAGTGGAAAATCTTTACTTACGCGAATCTGACGATCACCATGCTGCTGGGTGGACTTTGGCATGGGGCAAGCTGGAACTTCGCCATCTGGGGCCTGCTGCATGGCGGGGGGCTGGCTGTGCAACGTGCCTTCCAGGTCTTCCGAAAAAATGCGAAGCCCTCGCCCAACCCGATCCTGCGCTTTGTGCGTATTTTCGCAACGGTACATTTCGTATGTTTCGCATGGATTTTCTTTCGTGCGCCAAACTACGCCGCTGCCGTGGCGATCATTGAGCGGATCGCCTCTTTCACTTATTCATCGGCTAACATTACGCCAGGGTTTGCGCTCACGCTTTTCCTGGCGATTGCATTCCATTACGCGCCGAGGGATCTCTACGACTTCAGCCTGCGGACCTACACCGCATCGCCCGCCATCGTACAGGCGGCGGCGCTCGCGCTCTTGGTGCTTGCCATTCAGCACGTTGCCACCACTGGTTCGGCGCCATTCATCTATACGAAGTTCTGAAACATGACCTGGCTGCCGCGAAAGACCATGTTCACAATCGCTGCCTTTTTGGCCATAGCGGCATTGCCGGATTGCACTGCGCGATTGGCGAACTACAGGATCGTGAATTGGAAGGGTATTGGTTCCGTTCTTGATTTCCACGCCAGGAACACGACCACAGCCGAGGCCGAAGCGCAGGCGCAACTCGATCCGGAAGCACCTCTGCGGAGTGAGCCGATTTACCCGTTGGTGGACGCCAGCGCCAGTCTGGATCGTTTCTACGAAGCGCTCCTATCCACTGAACTGCGCACTGGAGAAGCCGTGACCAGGATTCTGCATTACGGCGACTCGCCCACCACTGCCGATCTGATCACCGCGGATCTACGCGGCATCCTGCAAGGCCAGTTCGGAAACGCAGGCCATGGTTACATCTTGATGAGCAAGCCTTGGGCCTGGTACGGCCACCGTGGCTTTGAGATCAGAAGCTCCGGATGGCAAATCACGCCCGCGAATCAGTCGGAGGTCCGGAACGGATTATTCGGACTCGGAGGCGTGGTGTTCTGGGGTTCGCCAGGAGCAGTCACCCGTTTTACGGCTCGCGATTCGACTCACACAACCGTGGAGATTAGTTATCTGAATGAGCCTTCCGGAGGCACGTTCGAATTGTACGCTGAAGGGAAATTGCTGGGGGAGATTAACACAAATGCCCGGGAAGTTGTATCCGCATTCGCGGCATTCCCGATTCCAGAAGGCGCAAACCATTTTGAGATTCGGGTAAAGAGCGGCAGCCCACGCCTCTTCGGCGCAGAGTTCACCAAATCCGGCCCAGGTATTGTTTACAACAGCCTTGGTGTCAACGGGGCATATGTTGGCATCCTGTCCCGTATGTTCCAGGAAAAGCACTGGGCCGAACAGTTGAAACATTACAAGCCGGACCTGATTATCATCAACTACGGCACTAACGAGAGCGTGTATGCATCATTTGTCGACACGTCCTACACGAAAGAACTGCGTGAAGTGATCCGCCGCATCCGAACGGCTTCGCCGGAAACCTCCATTCTGGTGATGAGCCCCATGGACCGCGGACAGCGCGATTCCACGGGCGGGATTGGCACCGTTCCATCGTTGCTCCGGCTAATTACTCTGCAGCAGAAGGTTGCCCTGGAGACTGGCTGCGGTTTTTTCAACACCTTTCAAGCCATGGGAGGACCGGGCACCATGGGCCGCTGGTATAACGCCGAGCCCCGCCTGGTAAGCGCCGACTTCATCCATCCCATGCCCAATGGCGCGAAGCTGGTGGGGAACCTGCTCTACCGCGGCCTTATCGACGGATACAACAAATACAAGCTGCGAAAGATGCAGGAACATCTTGCTTCGGCCTCGCCCGCGCCTGAGAAGGCAGTGGCGAAACGTTGAAGCTTCGCGCATCCGCGTCGGCATCCATCGCGGCGGTGCTGGCCATCGCGGCCCTCACGGGCGCACCTGCAAAGCGGAGGAAGAATGCCGCCCGCCCCGCCACTCCGGTTATTAGCGCCAAGGCGCGTGCCGCGGCGCTCGAACGTATTACCGGGAAACTACAAAGCAGCCAAGTCACGTTTGAGAACGCTGCTTGCTTAGATCCGTTTTTTGAGCAACTCCACCGGAAAGGCCGCATCTCGATTCTCCAATACGGAGATTCGCATACCGCCGCCGACGAGTGGACTGGCGATCTGCGGACACTCTTCCAAGCGAAATTCGGCAATGGCGGAGCCGGATTTTCCCACGCCGGACGCCCCTGGAACAGTTATCGCGGCATGGACGTCCACGGTTCCGCATCCCGCAACTGGCACACCGAAGGCCTGGCCGGCCGGGAAGGCGATGGAATGTACGGCCTTGCCGGCGTAAGCGTTTCCGCCCGCTTGCCCGGCGAATATGTTTCGCTCAAGACGGAAGGCTCCCTCTTGCAGATAGATTATCTGCGGCAGCCCGGCGGAGGCTCGCTGGAATTGACCGAACAGAACGAAATGCTGGATACGATCTCGACAGACGGTGCCCTGGGTCCGGGTTATTACCGCCGCGAAGTAGAACCAGGTCCGCACGTTTACACGCTGCGCACTCGAGATCGCGCTTCCGTCCGCCTGTTTGGATGGGTGACCGGAAATCCCGAAGGAGTTACCTACGAAACGCTCGGAATTAACGGCGCGCAGGCATCCACGATTTTGAATTGGGACGTAAATCTATTCGGCAGCAATCTCGCTGACCGCAACCCCGCGCTCATCGTACTAGCTTATGGGACCAACGAAGCCGGCAATCGCAACTGGACCAACGAGAATTACAGCGAGATGTTGACCGCCATCATCGCGCGCTTCCGCCAAGCCGCACCCACCGCTTCCATTCTTCTAGTTGGGCCGCCGGACCGTTTCATTCGCATAAAGGGTAAGTGGGTCCCCTACGACGCGGTGGACCGCATCGTCACGGCACAAAGGGAGGCCGCGTTAGCCACCGAATGTGCTTTCCTGGATCTACGCGGTAAATTGGGAGGCAAAGGTACGATGCACGAATGGGTGACAGCCGGCCTTGCACAGTATGATCACGTCCACTTTACGGCGGCTGGATACCGACTGATCGCCAGCGCCATGTTCGAGGACTTAATGGACCAGTACGGCACTTTTCTAAAGGCAAGGGAGCAGTAACTTGGACAGACGACCGAAAATCTTAGAGATCATACGCCAGGTTTCTAGAAAGAATGTGGACCCGCAGCCGGATGAAAGCCTGTTTGACTCCGGCCTGCTTGATTCCTTTGCGCTGCCCGACATGCTTTCGGCACTGGAAACGGCATTTTCGATCAAGATCCCCGACTCCGATCTGAACCCGCGGAAATTCGATTCCGTTGAGCAAATTGAGACGTATCTGGAGAACCATTCCTAACTCCGTGGCGTTTATCAAACAGTTTGGAGCTTATCTTCCACCCCGCATCGTCAATAACGATGAGATGGGCGCCAAGGTAGGTTGCGCTGCGGATTGGATCGTAAGTGTCTCAGGAATTGAGCAGCGCCGGTTTGCCGATAGTGAGACGGTAGTGGACCTGGCTACCAGCGCGGCACAGGACTGCCTTGCCCGCGCGAATGTGGCGGCGGGTGACCTCGGGATGATTTTGCTCGCGAGCAGTTCCTCCGAGCAGCAGTTCCCTGGACCGGCGGTGATAGTGGCCAGCCG
Organism: Bryobacterales bacterium; assembly: GCA_038200305.1. Taxonomy (GTDB): domain Bacteria; phylum Acidobacteriota; class Terriglobia; order Bryobacterales; family Bryobacteraceae; genus JANXXV01. The sequence goes on along the minus strand of JBBPYD010000241.1, from coordinate 11,286 downwards.
CCTGGGCCTGCATTCGGTTCCTTGCCTGGATATCCCGATGGCCAGCGCAGGCTCGCTCTTTGGTATGGTGCTGGCCTCACGCCTGGCCGAGACGTACGGTAATATTCTGGTGATCGGAGCTGAGAAAATGTCGAGCGTCATTTTGCGTGAGCCGCTAGAACGCGGGGTCGCGATTTTATTTGGCGATGGGGCTGGCGCCTGCCTGATCGGCCTGGAAACCGGACCGGCGCGAATCATCGATTCGGTGATTGAGTCGGACGGCACCTTCGCGGAAGATCTGCGGCTGCAATTCGACCAGCCGCTGGAGATGAATGGCCGCACCGTGATCTTGCAGGCATCGCGCAAGATCCCGCGCGCGATCCAAACCATTCTTGAAAAGAATGGCCGGCACGCAAAAGACGTAGACACCTTCCTGATGCACCAAGCCAATCAGAATCTAACTGTCAGGGTGGCCCAGGCGCTCGGCGTAGCGGAAGAAAAGTTTTACTCGAACATTCACAAATACGGCAACACATCGTCAGCTTCCATGCTGATTGCCGCCTCTGAATGGTGGCATAGCTCCGGTTTCAAGCCAGGTCTACTGGTCTGTTTCGCTACATTCGGAGCCGGTTTCCACTGGGGCGCGATGCTGGCCGAAGGAGTTGCATAGCAATGGCAAAACTAACAATCAAAATCGATCCCTACCTGTGCATCAGCGCCGCGAACTGCGTCGGAATCGCACCGGGAATTTTTCAGATCAATGAGGAGGGCTTGGCTGAAGTGCTGGGCCGCGACGGCACGTCTCAGGGTTACGAGCACACCCTGGACGCTACCGCCGCGGAACAAGCTCTCCTTGAAGAAGCAGTGGAATCCTGTCCGGCCCGGGCCATCGGTATCGAACCCGCGGATTGATGGGCCAGGCGATGACCCCAGGCACTCTCTTTCCAGAAATGACTGAGAACCCTTGGCTAATGCAGCCGAGAAAACCGAATTCGCGACAAGCACGTTAAGAGCGGATTAACCACCTTGGAGCTTTGCTTAGGCGCTGTAGGTCAAGCCGACTCGGTTACGAGCAGGCGGAAAGTGCCGCAAGGCGAACCGGATGTTGTCATTGAGAAAGCGAAACGGTGTTTGCCGTTGCTCCACGCCAGCGTTTCGTGCCGGGGAAGCACTCAGGATTATGGTGGATGGCAAGCGAAGGACGTTGCCCGAAATTATCCGCGGCCTTGTACATAGCTTGGATTTTCGACTGCACTCCTTGAGCATTGCAACGGTCCGATTAAGCCGCCTCGGCGAGTTCCGCAGGGTTCTGTTAAATTAGCATTTCTTCCATTAGCAGCAATGTAAAAGCTGCCCGATATTTCAGCCGCTCCGTCGGCAGACATCGGTCCTTAGTGGTTGAGCCCGAGCCAAAATAGGCGCGTGCGGGCTAGTGGTCTGCGCTGGCCATCCGATTGCCGCTCCTTTATGGTGGCGCGGTCAGGCACGTCTCACACCTCCGGCCCGGTGGCACATTTTGTTGCGGCTCAAGTCCTGGCCCAGGCGGGTGAATCAGAGAAGGCCCGGGCAGAGGTGCAAACGTATCTGAGCTCAGGCGATCAAAAAACATCATCAGGAAGCGCAAGCCTGGTTGGAGCGTCTCTACCAACAGGATCCGGCGGGGACAACCATATCTAGCGATGGGTGGCAATCCGAAGCAGGTTCGTTTCAGAAGTGACAAGGAATGGTGGGCGGTCAGGGACTCGAACCCCGGACCCCTTCGGTGTAAACGAAGTGCTCTAACCAACTGAGCTAACCGCCCAACAATAATCTTGATTCTACAACATCGAGTTCCCAAGCCGGACCCTACTTGGACCAGACCGCTTGCTGAGAAGGTGTGAAATATTCAAAAAATGGCGGCCTGGAATTACAAACTATCGCGCCGGGCTTGCGCGCATGCCAGTGATGAATGCGTTCAATCACCTGGCGGCCCGAGAGTTCCCCAGCCTGGGCCTGAGCGGAATCTCCAGCGAGAAGACTCGTTCCGGCGAGCAGCGCAAACTGCCTTCTGGACACATGCCGGTTGTTCATGCTCTATACCCTGGGATCAGTGTCCTTCGGCTTCGAGGAATTTCTCGGCTTCCATAGCGGCCATGCAACCCGCCCCAGATGCCGTAATCGCCTGGCGGTATGTCCGGTCCTGCACGTCGCCCGCGTGAAACACGCCGGAGATATTAGTCCGCGCACCGCCCTTTGAGACGATATAGCCATCGCAATCCAGATCCAATTGACCCACGAATGGCTTGGTGTTCGGAATGTGACCGATCGCGACGAAAAAGCCTTCCACTTCGCGATCGGTCACCTCACCGGTTTTCAGATTGCGGAGCTTCACGCCTGTCACCAGATTCTGGTCGACGTCGTAAACCTCTTCCACAACGCTATCGGTGAGCCACTTGATCTTCGGATTGGCGCGCGCGCGATCCAGCATGATTTTAGATGCGCGGAACACATCGGTCCGGTGAACCAGCGCGACTTCCGATCCGAAGCGCGTCAAAAAGTTCGCTTCCTCCATGGCCGAATCGCCGCCGCCGATCACCATGATCTTCTTATCGCGATAGAAAAAACCGTCGCAAGTGGCGCAGGAACTGACGCCATGCCCGATCAGTTTCTGCTCGCTGGGCAGGTTGAGCCAGCGCGCGGAAGCACCCGATGCGACAATCACGGTATGGGATTCGATCCATTCGTCCTCCACCTTGACGCGGAATGGACGCTTGGAAAGATCCGCCTCAGTGACCACGCCGTGAATGTACTCGGCGCCGAAGTTCTCGGCTTGCTTCTTCATGTTCTCGACGAGATCGGGGCCGTCGATGCCTTCCGGAAACCCTGGAAAATTCTCGACAAGACTGGTAAGTGAAAGTTGTCCACCGGGTTCGTGGCCGCCCACCACTACCGGCTTCAAGTTCGCCCGTGCCGCATAGATCGCCGCAGTGCTTCCAGCGCAGCCGGAGCCAATAATCAAAACATTTCGCATCGTTGAATTAGATTCAGCGTAGCATGCGCGCGGTGCAAGGCTGCGCTTCGCAACGCGCGGATTCTAACGGAAAAGCGCGAACGTGGAAGGCCCGGAACCGGTCAGAACGAAATTCGCGAGAAAGCCGCCTAGGTATGCAAGAACCGTCATGTAAGCGAATTGCACGACCGGCCATTTCCAGCCCCCTGTCTCCCGCCGCACCACCGCGATGGTGGACATGCACTGCATCGCAAACGCGAAGAAGATCAACAGGGCAACCGCTCCGCCCATGGTCAAATCTTTCTGCAACGCCTGCTGCAATCCTTCTGAGTGGGAACTGACGTCCATTCCATATAGGGTGCCGAGCGTCGCGACAATCACCTCACGCGCGGCAAGAGACGTGATCAAACCCACACCGATCTTCCAGTTGAATCCGAGCGGTGCGATCACAGGCTCAACCGCCTTCCCGATCATTCCAATGATGCTGTTTTCGATGGCTGGCGGTTTCCCGTTCTCAAGTGGAAAATGCGCCAGAACCCACAAGACAACAGCCACCAGAAGGATCACGGTGCCCGCCCTATGCAGGAACACCTTCGCACGATCGTACAGGCGCAGCCCCAGCGACCGCAGAGTAGGCCACCGGTAGGGAGGCATTTCGAGCACAAAAGCGGTCCGCTCACTCTTCAGCACGGAAGACTTTAGCAGGCGCGCCGTCCCGAATGCGGCCAGGAACCCCAGAAGGTACAGCCCTAACATCATGGCGGCTGGGGCATGCAGGAACGGCCCAAGTAAGGGCTTATCAGGGATGAAGGCCGCGATCAGCAGCGCGTAGACGGGGAGCCGCGCCGAGCAGGTCATGAATGGTGCAATCAGAATGGTGGCAATGCGATCCCGCTTATTCTCAATTGTCCTGGTGGCAAGAATCGCAGGAACCGCGCAGGCATAGGCGGAGAGCAGCGGGATAAACGATTTCCCTTGCAATCCAACCCGCCGCATGGTGCGATCCGCGATGAGCGCCGCGCGCGCAAGGTAACCGGAATCTTCCAGCACACCAATGAAGAGGAACAGGAGCAGAATTTGCGGCAGGAACACGATCACTGAACCAACGCCCGTCCATACTCCATCGATCAGAAGAGACCGGAAGATGGAATCTGGCAATACCGCTCCGATCCAGTGTCCGGAGTTCGTTACGAAGTCCAGTAACGCCTGCATGATCGGCTTGGCGCCGCTGAAAATCGTTTGGAACACGGCGACAATCACCAACGCGAACACCAGCGGGCCTGCCACCGGATGTAGAAACACGGCGTCAAGACGTCTGGTCCACAGCGAGGCAGCCGGAGACTGGTAGGAAGACCCGCGCCCCACCTGCATTGCCCACTGCCGGCACTTGGGGACGTCTTGCAAGACCGGAAGTTGCAGGAGCGGCTGGCTGCGCCTGTGGTCCGCGGCGGCCGTGCCTTCCAGAAACTGAAAAACCTTCTCAACGCCCTGTCCATTCGAAGCGCTGATCAAGGCCACTGGAGCGCCCAGTTGAGCAGCCAGCGCCGCGGCATCCACTTGGCCGCCACGGTTTTTGAGATCGTCCGCCATGTTCAGGATCACCAGCGTGGGCACATTCAGGCTGAGAATGGGAACGGCAAGGGTCAAATGCCTGGCTAAGTTGGTGGAATCCAAAATCAGCAGGATCGCATCGGGTTTCGAGGTGCCCGGCATCGTTCCCATCAGAACGTCGTGCGTGACCCGTTCGTCTTCTGAGCAAGGCTTCAGGCTGTAGATGCCAGGTAGATCGATGAGGAAGACTTCGCGCTGGGCTGAGATCCTGGCGCGGCCCACATGCTGCTCGACAGTCACCCCAGGGAAGTTGGCCACTTTTTGACGAAGCCCGGTCAGGCGATTGAAGAGAGTGGATTTACCAGAATTTGGCGGACCCACCAGCGCCACCGTATGCCTTGAGTTCGATTTCGCGGCTGGAGGCGGTTTCAGGGAGGTTGCCATTGAGCAACCGTTGCAGTCGCTCATGCAGCTACCTCTTCAAGATCAGATGTAAAGCCGTTTCCCGGCGCAATGCGATTTCCGCGCCGTCTACCCGAAAGACTCGTGGATCGCCGCCCGGAGCGCTTCGTGCAGCCGTAACTGAAGTTCCCGGAATGAACCCGAGTTCCATCAGCCGCCGTGAGATCGATTCGGGTAAATCGATTCTTTCGATGATACCCTCTTCTCCTTCACGCAGTTCAGCCAGTTTCTCAGGTAGCGGTGCTGGTTTGCGCCGGGACCTTCCGCTGCTCCTCTTGAAACTGAGTTGCATGACCCCTTTAGTATGATGCGTGCAAAATGACGTGTCAAGTTCGCATGGCAGGCGTGCTGGGTCCAGCCGTGTGAATTAGATACCAGCAGTTACCGCCGTATTCGCCGCATTGGCGTATCGCCGGGAGCATTCCCGGCCACGGTTAGTTGAACTCTCAGGGGAGTGGTCCGTGTAGCAGCCCAGTTGCACGTGGAATTCCCGGACAATTCTTGGACACCCTTATTAGCCGACACATGTTAAAATCTATGCGGTGCCTGAACTAGCTCCGAAAGAAGCCTATACACGCGAGGAAGTGTTACGCTTGTTATCGATTTCCGAGCGTCAGCTTCGTGGCTGGGAACGCCACGACCTGATTCGCCCTCTTGAGTCTTTCACGTTTACCGACCTGATCGCACTTCGGACGCTTGCCAAGTTGCGAGAGAGCCGGGTTCCTTCGGAAAAGATCCGTTTGGCATTGTCGGCGCTACGCAAGACGATGAGGCATATCGCCGATCCGTTGAAGGAACTGAAAGTAGTGTCGGATGGGCGGAAAATTCGAGTGGAGATCTCCGGCCAGCATATGGAGCCGGTTTCCGGCCAGATGTTGTTCAACTTCGACCGGGCGGAACTGAAGCGGCTGCTCTCTTTTCCCGCGCGAAGCCGGAGCGAACAGAAGGCTCAAAAGAGCAACGCGGATCTCTGGTTCCAGAAAGGGCTGGAGCTTGAGCAGACCGGCGCTCCCATTGAACAGGCGATTGAAGCTTACGAAAAGGCCGCGCAACTCGATCCGGCTTCGGCCGGGCCACTGGTAAATCTGGGCACAATTTATTTCAATGCGCGTGAGATGGCAAAGTCTGAGAACTGCTATAAAGCGGCGCTAGCGATCGATCCGGCTTACGCTTTGGCTCATTTCAATATCGCCAATCTGTATGATGAGAAGGGCGATTACGCCAATGCGACCGCTCACTATAGCGCGGCGGTTAACCTGAATCCGCAATATGCCGACGCCCACTACAATTTGGCGCTGCTGTATCAGGGTAATGGACAGGTGATGGACGCCGTCCGGCACTGGAAGACCTACCTGAAGTTGGATCCAGGAAGCGCGTGGGGAACTATCGCCCGCCGGGAGTTGGCAAAACTTCGACTATCCTCCGTTGTGGGCGGAAAAAGTCCGTTCGATTCTGGCTCAAGTTCCAGCCGCCCTCACCGATAAGCACTTTGGACGATATTTTCGTCCGGAGGCATTATCGTGTTCGTCATAAATTCGAAAATCAAAATGATCTGCATGTCCCTGGCGTTTGCTACAGCCCCGGCGCTTCTCGCCGAAGTACGCGTTCCCATGGGGGAAGCGATGAAATCCGCGGTGAGCAAGCCAACCCCGGAGTACTCGCCTGTCGCGCGCCAGATGAAGGTCACTGGCCACGTGGAAGTGGAGGCTACGGTCGCTACGGATGGAAGTGTGGAGTCCGTTAAAGTGCTCACCGGCAATCCGTTGTTGACCAACTCTGCCGTGAATGCCGTTAAAAGGTGGAAATTTGCTCCGTTTACTCAAAACGGCGAGCCAGCGAAGGCACTCACGATTCTGAGTTTTGATTTCAAGCCGTAAACGGGAACAGGCAACGGGGGCGATAAAACGTGAGATGGAATGCGACGATTGGAGCCAAGCTCCTGATCAGCTCTTGCGCGATGCTTGGGTTGGTTTTGGTCATGGGAGTGACCTCGCTGAAGGTGAGCAACGGCTTGAGTAAAGAACTGGACAATGCCGTCAACGCGATTGCTAGGAAGCAGTTGCTTGCTGGACAGATCAGTACTGCAACTTCCGACATGAGCGCGCTGGAGCGCGGGATTGCCTTCAGCACCGTGCTGCAACAACCTGATAAGGCGGAAAGTTTCAAGCAGCAGTTCCGCCAAGCTGAAGACCGGGTTAGTCAATATCTGGAGAATTTCCGGGCATTGGTGAACGGTTCTGAGGGGAAAGCGGAGCTGGAAGAACTGCAAAGCCAGTACGCGTTTGTCAAGACAGCTCATGAAAACCTGCTTCAGATGCTTGCCAATCAGCAAATGGATCAGGCCCTGAAGTCATTTGACGAGACTCTGCTGCCAAAGTTGAATCAGATGAGCGCGGCCGCAAAGAAGCTGGTGCAACAACAGAGCGATCAGTTGGCGGCGGTTGCACAAGGGGCCGAATCGACCAAATCGAGCAGCCGTTGGATCACGTTGTTCCTAATTGCGCTCTCGGCAGGGGTGGGCTTGGCGGTGATCATGACTGTTCGGGTGATTACCCGGACACTACGGCGGCTAACATGGCAAATGGCATCGTGCGCCGAACAGGTGTCAGACGCATCCAGTCAGATTTCGCAATCCAGCCACTCGATGGCTCAGGGCATGTCGCGGCAGGCTGGCTCACTGGAGGAAACATCGGCGTCGAGTCAGGAAATGAGCTCGATGACACAGAGGAACGCCGCGAATTCCCGGCAGGTTACCAGCCTGATGGGGACGGTGGACAAGCGGGTTGCCGAAGCGAACAAGACTCTCGACCAAATGGTATCCAGCATGAAGGACATCAACGGTTCCAGCGAAAAGATCGCACGCATCATCAAGGTGATTGACGAGATCTCTTTCCAAACGAATATCCTCGCCTTGAATGCCGCGGTGGAAGCGGCCCGCGCAGGCGAAGCGGGAATGGGCTTCGCGGTAGTGGCCGACGAGGTGCGCAATCTGGCACAACGTTGCGCCCGGGCCGCGAGCGATACTGAAACGCTGATCGAGGAATCGCTTGGAACTTCAAACGAAGGCACGCAGAAGCTGAACAAAATGGCGGAAGCGATCCGGAGCATCACCGAAAGCACGGTGGAAGTGAAACGATTAGTCGACGAGGTCAATGTGGGCAGCCAGGAGCAGGCACGGGGCATTGAACATATCGCAAGTGCCATGGCGCAGATGGAGCAGGTCACCCAGCAGGCTGCGGCGAATGCGCAAGAGAGCGCTTCGGCAAGCGAGTCCATGTCGTCCCAATCCGAAATGATGACCCAAGTGGTGCAGCAACTGGTCGCAATGGTCGGCAATGCCGAAGACGAAACCGCCCTGGCCTGAAGATTCGCGCAGATAACGACACAGATAACGGGGCTTTTCGGCGGATTGTTATAATTGGGCCGAATCGATATGAATCCCCGCCGCTTCATCCTTATTTCATCTACCGTCGCCGCTCTCACACTCACGTGTTGGTTGTTTGCCCAGCCGGTGGGCGATCCGTTGATTGAGGGTTTCCGGCTTGTGGAGGTTGCGTCCGTAGCCGACGCGATGGAACAACTTTATGGACAGCGTGCGCACATGTCGCACAACATGCGTCCTCTTTTCATGACCAAGTTCGCGGGTCCTGCCACAACAGTGCTACTCAAGAAAGAAGAACACAAGGAAGGGTCGAAGGCTTCCCAGGGCATGCTGGACGCCATTGATGCGGCACCTGCCGGGTCGGTCTATGTGATGGTGCTGGAAGATGGATCCGACATCGCCGGTATTGGCGGCTTAATGGCCACTGCCATGAAATTCCGGGGGTTTGCCGGAGCTATTATCGATGCTTCCATCCGGGATACCCCTCAGATCAAGCGGCTTCAGTTCCCGGTTTTCAGCATCGGTATCGCCCCGTCCACATCGGTAAATCATTATCGTTTCGCCGGCGTGAATGTTCCGGTTACTTGCGCCGGGGTTAGAGTGGCCGCGAACGATATCGTCGTTGCCGATGAAGATGGGGTCGCGGTAGTGCCCCGTGCGAAGGCAGCGGAGGTCTTGAAGCGCGCTCAGGAACTCGACGATACCGAACACAAGATGCTTCCGTTCATTGAGAAGTTCCGATCCATTAAGGAAGCAGTCGCCAAATTCGGCCGCATCTGATTTGCGTGGATTGTGGATTGGCGCGGTGACCGCCTGACGAGTACCGCACGCGATACTCTTAAGGCATATCGTGGCTGTTCCCCGTTCCAGCGAAGCTCAATCACCCGGTAAGGTTCGCAAATTAGTAAGGGCCGCGATGATTGAGAAGCGGCCGATACGGGCCACCTATCATGGCCGCAAGCGGTTCCTGTGTCCACATATTCTCGGATTGAACAAGGATGGCCAGCTTCGGCTGCTGTGCTTCCAATACGGCGGAGAGAGCGAGAGCGGACTTAGTGAGCCAGGCAGCCCTGGGAATTGGCGTTGTCTTTCGGTGGAGAAGCTGAGCTACATTGCTTTTCTGAACGATCCCTGGCACATGGCGAGCGCCATTCCCGTCCCCAAACCTGCATCCAACAAGTCGAACTTGATGTGGAAGATCGCCCGAAGCGCCCGCCGAAGTAGCTTACAGAAATGTCTTGAAATCCATTACATCTCCGTCCTGGACAATATAATCCTTCCCCTCAGTTCGAATCTTTCCCAACTCGCGGGCTTTGGCGAAACTGCCGCACGCGGCCAGGTCTTCGTAAGCGGTTGTCTCCGCGGAAATGAAGCTCTTCTCAAAGTCGGAATGAATCACACCCGCCGCAGCAGGTGCTTTATCGCCGGCTCGAATGGTCCAGGCGCGCGTCTCTTTTTCACCGGTAGTCAAGTAGGTTCGCAGACCGAGAAGATAGTACGCTTCTTTCACGAGAATGCCCGATCCTGACTGCTCCACTCCAAGACTGGCGAGGTATTCGGAGCGCTCTTCCGCGGACAAAGTAACCAGTTCGGATTCGATTTCCGCCGACACGACAATCGCACGTGTACCATGATGTGTGCCCACGTAATCGCGAACCTTCTGTACCCAGGGATTTCCGTCTGGATTCGCCAGGTCATCCTCAGCTACGTTGCAGGCGAACAACGTCGGTTTTGCCGTCAGAAGAAAAAGCTGCCTGAGAAGAGCCGACTCCTCCGGACTGGCCTCCAACGTAAATGCGTGTTTTCCGCCGTTCAAATGCGGCTCCAGCCGGTCCAATAGTTCGAGTTGCGCCTGCGCCTTCTTGTCTCCAGCCTTAGCTATCTTTTGCTGGCGCGAGCGGCGTTTCTGAATGCTGTCCAGATCCGCCAGAATCAACTCCGTGTTGACGATCTCAATGTCGCGGATAGGGTCCACCGTATCCATCACATGTTCAATATCGGAGTTCTCAAAACACCGCACGACCTGCACAATCGCATCGACGTCGCGAATATGGCCCAGAAACTGATTACCGAGGCCTTCCCCTTGGCTGGCGCCTTTCACCAGACCGGCAATATCGACGAATTCGAACACCGACGGGATAATGTTCTGCGTTTTGCTGATTTTCGCCAGCACGTCCAGGCGATCATCGGGCACCGTCACCATTCCCTGGTTGGGTTCGATGGTACAAAAACGATAATTGGCTGCCATCGCTTTTCGAGTTTGGGTAACGGCGTTGAAGAGGGTGCTTTTGCCCACGTTGGGCAGTCCTACAATTCCAGCACAAAGCATGTTGAGTGAAGAAACCTTTGAAAGAGAATGGGCAAGATGAACTCTTCTTCTAGTTTATAGTCACTTCAACTGGAACTTGAGCGTTGCCCGACCAAGGTGGATTTCGTCGCCTGCCTGCAACTTGGTGCCACGGCCATTGCGATGCACTTCCTGGCTCAGGCCGTCGCGAATGATCCAGAGACCGCAGCCGCCTTCTGTCTTGCCGCCGAGTTTGTACCACCGGTCGTTGAAGAGGCGGTATTCTCCCGTTTTCTTCTGGAAGGCGACGTGCGCGTGCTCGCGCGATACGGTCCTGTTGATCTCGTTATCCTCCGTGAATGCGAGATCGTTACGGCGGGAGGGACCGTCGGCTCGATAGACATCCACCGTTCGGCCGATGTTCGTCCTGGGCTTGTTCAAGAGGATCTCCCCTTCGTTCGCCGCGCCTTTCAGTACAATCAGACGGGCCGTCTTCTTGGGCTGCGATGCGCTCTGCACTGGCTTGTCTCTCGATTCGGTTTCAATCCAAAGCCACTGCTGCTTTGGGCCCGGCAGTTTCGGCGTTGTCTGAACTTCGATTTGCAGATCTTCTGGAAAACGATACTGCGCCCGGCT
>JBBPYD010000240.1:0-6789 GCA_038200305.1 Bryobacterales bacterium | reverse complement strand
TGACCGGGACGGTAATCGCCCAGATCATCCTTGTTGACGCCATAAATGATGTGCTGAATACCGCGTTCCGCGCCCACTTGATCCAGACGCGTGAACAGCTCGTCTTTGCAGTGAAAACAGCGGTTACCATCATTTTTCACGTAATCCGGGTTATCGAATTCATACGTGAGAATGTACTCGTGCCTGAAGCTGTTGCGGCGGGCAAATTCCTCGGCATCCCTCTTGTGAGACTCAGGAATAGAGGCGGAATCCGCGGTGATCGCCACTGCATTCGGGCCTAGCACTTTCGCCGCGGCCCACATCAGGTACGCGGAATCGGTGCCGCCCGAATAGGCGACAATCACCTGTCCCATATCAGTCAGAATGGAAAAGAGCTTCTGCTCCTTGCGCTCCAGGGCGGCCGGATCTAACATCGCTGGATTTGACTTCGCATCCGCGCTGGTTCCGGCGATGCCGACTAAAGTGGCCATGTCAAAATTATATCGCTTTAGTGTGGAAGATCCCCATGACCGTTCGGTTTCGACTCGTCATCCGGCGCAATCACATTCGGAATCACGCAGGCGGCCGCAACATGATCGCCATCTTCCATCTTCACCAGCCGGACGCCCTGCGTCGAGCGTCCTGCCTGCCGAATCTGACCTGACTCAATCCGAATGATCTTGCCGTCTTTAGTGATGATCATCAATTCGGTATCTTCCTTCACCGACAGAATGCCCATTACGTTGCCGATGCGGGCAGTGGTCTTCATGTTGATGACGCCCTTACGCCCGCGCGAAGTAAGACGGTATTGACTCAGCGGAGTGCGCTTCCCGAAGCCGTTTTCAGAGATGGACAGGATTAGGCCTTCTTCTTCAACGACCTCTACACCAACCAGGTAATCCCCTTCCGCAAGATCCATCGCACGCACGCCGCGCGCAGGCCGTCCCATGGCCCGCACCTCTTCTTCATTGAACCGGATAGCCATACCTTCGTAGGTTCCCATGAAGATGAAGTTTTTCCCGTTGGTGAGACGGGCAGCGATCAACTCATCGCCCTCATCGAGCGACACCGCAATGATGCCGCGCGCCATCGGATTATCGAACTCAGTGGCCTCGCATTTCTTGATGACGCCATGCTTGGTCACCATCACGATGTACTGGCCGGGTTCCTTGAAATTCTTCACCGGCAAGAAGGTCTTCACCGTCTCATCCGGCTGCAGATTGATCAGACTGCCGATATTCTTGCCTTTCCCGGTAGTGCTGGCGTCGGGAATCTCGTAAATTTTCAGCCAGTAAACGCGGCCCTTATTCGTGAAGATCAGCAGGTAGCTGTGCGTGGAAGCAATAATCAGGTTTTCGACAAAATCGTCGGTCCTGGTGCCCATGCCGATGCGGCCCTTACCGCCACGGGTTTGCCGCTGGTACGTATCGACGGCCGTCCGCTTCAGGTAACCCTCGCGCGTTACTGTGACCGCCACGTCCTCTACCTGAACCAGGTCTTCCAGATTGATCTCACCGGTGTCTTCAATGATCTGTGTCCGGCGCTCATCGCCAAAGTCCTTCTGGACTTCTTTGAGTTCCTTCACAATCACCGCCCGCACGGCCTTCTCCGAACCGAGGATCGCCAGGTACTCGGCAATCATCCGCTGAATTTCGGCGAGCTCGTCTAGAATCTTCTGCTGTTCCATGCCGGTCAGGCGCTGGAGTTGCAATTCAATGATGGCCTGGGCTTGCCGTTCGGTGAACTCGAACGTGGCGATCAACCCTTCACGGGCTTCCCTCGGATTCTTCGATCTCCGGATCAGCTCAATCACTGCGTCCAGATTGTCCAGAGCCTTCTTGAACCCGAGCAACAAGTGCTCCCGCTCGCGGGCCTTGCGCAGCAAGAAGTCCGTGCGGCGCCGCACCACATCCACGCGGTGATCGATAAAGCGCTTGATGCACTCAATCAGGCCCAGTTCGCGCGGCTGCCCGTTCACGATCGAAAGCATAATGACGCCGAAATTCACCTGCATCTGCGTCTGCTTGTACAGATTATTCAGAACGACTTCGGCCTGCTCGCCGCGCTTGAGCTCAAACACGATGCGCATTCCGTCGCGGTCGCTTTCATCGCGGATTTCCGAAATGCCTTCCAGCTTCTTTTCGTTCACTAAACCGGCCGCATGCTCAATCAGCCGTGCCTTGTTCACCTGATAGGGCAATTCGGTGATCACCAGCGACTCGCGGTCTTTACCATTCTGCTCAGTGGCGGCCTTCGCCCGGCACTTCAGCGATCCCCGTCCGCGCGTGAAGTAATCGAGGATGCCGCTGCGCCCCAGAATAAATCCCCCGGTCGGAAAATCGGGACCCTGGACCACTTTCATGATGTCCGCAAGCATCAGCGCCGGATCCTGAACCAGCGCAATGGTGGCGTCCACAATCTCAGTCAGATTGTGCGGAGGTATGTTCGTAGCCATACCGACCGCAATCCCAGACGAGCCGTTGATCAGCATGTTCGGGACACGTGCCGGCAGCACTTCCGGCTCTTCCTCGCTGTCGTCGAAGTTGGACCTGAAATCGACCGTTTCCTTCTCAATGTCTTCCAGAAGCGAGGCCGCAATCCGCGAAAGCCGCGCTTCCGTATACCGGTAAGCCGCCGGTGGATCGCCGTCCACCGAACCAAAATTTCCCTGCCCGTCAATCAACAGGTAGCGCAGCGAGAAATCCTGCGCCATCCGCACGAGTGCGTCGTAAACCGACATATCCCCGTGCGGATGATATTTTCCGAGGACCTCTCCGATGATCTTGGCGCACTTGCGGGTCGGGCGGTTGTAGTTCAGGCCCATCTCGCTCATCGCGTACAGAATGCGCCGATGGACAGGCTTCAAACCGTCCCGAATGTCCGGGAGCGCGCGGCCTACAATCACGCTCATCGAATAAGCGAGATACGACTTGCGCATCTCGTCTTCAATGTTGACTGGGATCAGGCTCCTGTTTCCATCTCCGGGCGGTGGAAGAATCGGTGGTCCTGGGTTCTGCGGATCTGACAAAGCAAGCTCCTCACACAGCGATAAGTTTCGTCCTTTATTCGCCGCGGTAAAAGTACAGGGAAGTAATTACCATTTTACCAGATATGAGGATGGTTAGGAACCAGAATGTCGATCTGTAATCAATGCTTTCACTAGGGTTTAGCGAACTTCTGCACACGCCAGTTCTTGATCTCGGCAACGTAAATGGCGCCGGTGCTGTCCACGGCCAAATTATGTGCGAAATCGAATTTCCCCGGCGTCTTCCCATAAGAGCCCAAAACCCCGAGGATCTGACCATCCAGGTTCATCTTCACCACACGATTATTGACCCCATCGCACATGTAAAGCGCGTTCTCGCGGGTGGCGTAATATAACCCCCAAGGCGTGCCAACGTTGGTCCACTTGGTAAGAAATTTGCCGTCCTGGTCAAAAACCTGAACACGCGCGTTGTTGCGGTCGGCAACGTAGACCCGGCCCTGCTTGTCAATGGCGACATCGTGAACAAGGTTGAACTCCCCATCGCTCGTTCCCTTCTTTCCCCACTGGCCTATGTACTCCGCATCTCTGCTGTAATGGACAACACGCGAGTTCTTGTAGCCATCGGAGACAAAGAAATCTCCATTCCTGCCAAAGGCAAGACCGGTCGGCTCATTGAAGCCGTCCTTCGTGTCGTTGTTCCCCTCCCTGGCGTAGGGCTGCGCGATCACCATCAACAGGCGCCCTGTAGGCGCAAACTTCAGCACCGCGTGGCCCTTCACGTCGATCCCCCAAATATTCCCATCCGGATCCACCCGGATCCCATGCGACGCTTTCACGGGCACATCCGTCCAAGCCTGCAGTACTTTCCCGTTCTTGTCGAATTGGATCACCGGATGGGCGCCGCGATTGAACACCCAAACATTGTCGTTTTTATCGACATCGACGCCAGTGGTCTCCCCGAAATTCCAACCGGCCGGCAATTGCGCCCAGTCTTTAACCACTCTGTTGGGCAAGGCCGGCCCGGAACCAATTTCAGCGGACGCCAGGGGCAGCGTGAATGCGAGTGCCAACGCAAGGTGTTTCATTTGAGGTGAGCGTATCTCAACTAAACGCGGGCGTCAACCGGGAGTGTGCTTTACCTGCCGCGGGCGACCGAAAGAATCGCGCCCGTGACGTAAGAGGCAGCGGGAGAAGCGAGCCACAGGACCGCTTCGGCGACTTCCTCGGGCTTACCGGCACGGCGCATCGGAACGCCTGGCGCGAGCCGGTCCGTTCTGTCCGGGGCTCCGGCAGCCGCATGCATTCCGGTCTCGATGAGACCAGCCGCGATCGCATTCACACGAATTCCTTCAAGAGCCACTTCCCTTGAGAGTCCCAGGGTGAAGGTATCGAGTGCGCCCTTGGTGGCGGCGTAATGGACCCACTCGCCTCCACCACCGATTTGCGCCGCGCGCGAAGAGATCGTCACAATCGAGCCGCCGTTTCCGCCGTGTTGGGAAGACATACGTCTAACGGCCTCCCGGGCGCACAGGAATGCGCCGGTGACGTTGACGGCAAACACGCGGGAAAGCATCTCTTCGCGAACCTGATCCACGCGTGCGAACCCGCCGGAGATGCCGGCGTTATTCACCAAGGTGGTCATGCCCCGAACTCTCTGTCCGCCGCTGCGAATAATCGGGTAACGTCAGCCTCCCGTGAGACATCGGCCTGAACGCCGATAGCGCGGCGGCCAGATGCGCGGATACCGGCGGCCGTGCCCGCGGCGGCCTGGGCGTCCGGAAACATAGTTCACAACAACGGCGTAGCCATGAGCGGTCGCGAGACGGGCGACAGCGGCGCCGATGCCGCGGCTACCTCCGGCAACGATCATAGTTCCGTTTGGCTGCACTTGAAGAATTGAAAAAGGGGCAGACGTTTCGGCGTCTGCCCCTTTTTGTTTATTGCTGTGAAACGAATCAGGCGATATCGATGCCCATACTGCGGGCGGTACCCTTGACGCTGTTCATAGCCGCTTCCACCGAAAAGCAGTTCAGATCGGGCATCTTGATCTTGGCGATCTCTTCGATCTGCTTCAGAGTAATTTTGCCAACCTTGTTCTTGTTGGGTTCAGCCGATCCCTTGGCAATGTTGACAGCGCGCTTGATGAGCACCGGAACCGGAGGGGTCTTAGTGATGAAAGTGAACGACCGGTCCGAATAGATGGTGATAACGACCGGGATGATAAGGCCTTCCTGGTCCTTCGCAGACGTTTTCGCGTTGAACGCCTTGCAAAACTCCATGATGTTGACGCCTTGCGGACCGAGCGCGGTACCTACCGGCGGCGCCGGGGTTGCCTTACCGGCCGGGATCTGAAGCTTCACTTGTCCTGTAACTTTCTTCGCCATTGTTTTTCCTTAAATTCTTAAGTCTTTTCTACCTGCAGGAAGTCAAGCTCCACCGGAGTCGGACGTCCAAAAATCGTAACCAACACCCGAAGCGTGTTGCGCTCAGAATTGACTTCGTCCACTTTGCCGGAGAAGTTCGTGAACGGTCCATCGACGATGCGGACGTTCTCGTTCTTCTCGAACGACATTTTCGGACGAGGCCGCTCGGCCGCGGTCGCCTGGCGGTAGAGAATGGAATTCACTTCATCCGAGGTGAGCGGCACCGGATTGTTCCCGCCACCGACGAAACCCGTCACCCGCGGTGTGTTTTTGACTGCGTGCCAGAGCTCGTCGTTCATATCGAGTTGCACCAGCACATAGCCGGGATAAAGAAGCCGCTTGCTGGTTACCTTCTTGCCATTCCGGAGCTCAACCACTTCTTCGGTCGGTATCAGCACCTGGCCAATCTTGTCGGCGAATCCGAATGCTTCGCTGCGGCTCTTCAGAGAGTCGGCGACTTTCTGCTCAAATCCCGAGTAGGTATGAATGATGTACCAGTGTTTCGGTTCCTCTTCGGCTACGGCGACGGACGATTCGGGCGCGGCCACAGCTTCGGAACCTTCAGCGCCGGAATCTTCAGCTCCCAGCGGAGCCTCGCTTACCGGTTCATTACCGGCCACCGGCTGCTCTGGCGTGTCTTCGTGTTCGTATTCCATTGGATCGTGATCTGCCATAGACGCCGCCTGCTTACTTAGTTAACACGTTGAAGAGCTTGGTGATGCTGGAGCCGAAGATACGATCGACAATCCAAAAATAGGCCGCAAATATGAACACGGAGATAATGACGACGGTGGTGGTGGCGCGGACCTGCTTCCAACTGGGCCAAGTGACGCGGCGCATCTCCATTCTCAACTCTTCGTAATACGACTTGCTATTCGCGGGCCACTGCGCCATGCGCGTTGTCAAACTAGTGCTGTTGTTCGATTCCATCGTATCTCTCTTAAATGGCAGGGGGCTTGAATGGCAGGGGCGGAGGGATTCGAACCCCCAAAGGCGGTTTTGGAGACCGCTGGTTTACCGTTAGCCTACGCCCCTAAATTCATCCTTCTACAACCAGTTTACTTGATTTCCTTGTGCGGGTGATGCTTCCGGCAATACGGGCAAAACTTTTTAAATTCAAGGCGATCCGTCGTGGTCTTCTTATTCTTCATATTGCTGTAATTCCGGTTCTTGCATTCAGTGCATTGAAATGTGATGATTTCGCGAGCCATTTGCTTCTCCTTGCCTCAACAATGAAATACTTACGAGATGATCTCGGTAACAGTACC
This sequence comes from Bryobacterales bacterium, assembly GCA_038200305.1. Taxonomy (GTDB): domain Bacteria; phylum Acidobacteriota; class Terriglobia; order Bryobacterales; family Bryobacteraceae; genus JANXXV01. The sequence goes on along the minus strand of JBBPYD010000240.1, from coordinate 133 downwards.
GGCGCCCACCGTACGGCCGCCTTCTCGAATCGCGAACCGCAGTCCCTTATCCATGGCGATTGGCGTAATCAACTCCACTTCCAAATTGACGTTGTCGCCCGGCATCACCATCTCGGTTCCTTCCGGCAATTGC
>JBBPYD010000239.1:0-18596 GCA_038200305.1 Bryobacterales bacterium | reverse complement strand
CAGCTTGCAACTCTTCAGCCCCAGTCTGGAACCCATGCCCACCTTACCCGGCGCGTCCCGCAAACGGGCGCCTGCCGGCCATGACGAAGCTCTCACGCAGGGCTTCCACGCGCACGCGGTCGATTTCGGCCATCTCCGCCGCTACGAAGCAGCCATTGAGCGGTCTTATTACAAGGCAATCGGCCAACTACAGAAACTCCAGGCCGGCCGCCGCGAACAGGAACGGCAGGAAGCAAAAACAACCACGCCCGCCAAGATCCTGATCGCCACAAAAGCCGCCACAAATGGCTTCGTTTCGCAGAACCCACACCAACCGCAATCAACCAGTGGCTTCGTTTCGCAAACCGCGCCTCCGCTCGCCGGGAGCCCCGTAAACACAGCCGCCCCTCTGTCCCCCGAGCCGCCAATGTTAAAATTGTAGACTCAATGGAAGATCATAAGCTCCGCCAGCAAGCCCTTTACGACGCACTCGAGACGCGTATTTTGGTGATCGACGGCGCCATGGGCACCATGCTGCAACAGGCCAACCTCACCGCGGACGACTTCGGCGGTCCTGTGCTCGAAGGTTGCAATGAGAACCTCGTCGTCACCCGCCCTGACGTGGTTTTAGGCGTTCACAAGGCCTATTTCAGCGCCGGCGCCGACATTGTAGAAACGAACAGCTTCGGTAGCACGAAGGTTGTACTGGCTGAGTACGGCTTGCAAGACCACTCGCATGAGTTGAATGTCCAAGCCGCAAGGCTCGCCCGTCAAGCCGCGGCAGAACTTTCAACGCCAGGCCGGGTGCGCTTTGTCGCCGGTTCCATCGGCCCCACCACCAAAGCGATCACTGTTACTGGCGGCATCACGTTCTCCGAACTCATTCAGAATTTCTATGAGCAAGCCAAGGCCCTGGTCGAAGGCGGCGCGGACCTGTTGCTGGTGGAAACCTGCCAGGATACGCGCAACGTTAAGGCCGCCCTGCTTGGCATTCAGAAGGTGGAAAAGGAAATCGGCTACAAGATTCCTGTCATGGTTTCCGGCACCATTGAGCCCATGGGCACCATGCTGGGCGGCCAGACGGCCGACTCCTTCTGCACTTCCATCGCCCATGCCGATCTACTTTCCGTCGGCCTGAACTGCGGTACCGGCCCTGAATTCATGACCGACCATCTCCGCACCATGCATGAGATGGCATCCACCCGCGTGTCTTGTTACCCCAATGCCGGTCTACCGAACGATGAACTCCGTTATGACGAAACACCCGTCTCTGTCGCGTCTCAACTAGGGAAATTTGTAGACCACGGCTGGCTCAATTTCGTCGGCGGCTGCTGCGGCACCACGCCCGCCCACATCTCAGCCATCGCAGCCGCGGTCGATGGACGCCAACCCCGCCCTGTGCCGGCGCGTTCTCATCGCGCTTACTACTCCGGTGTCGATCTGGTGGAGGCCGACGAAACCAATCGGCCGCTCATCGTCGGCGAGCGCACCAACGTCATCGGATCGCGTCTGTTCAAGAACATGATCGCGGATGAGAAGTGGGAAGAAGCCACTGATATTGCCCGCCGCCAGGTCCGCAACGGCGCGCATATCATCGACGTCTGCCTGCAATCCACGGATCGCGAAGAGATGGCCGACATCCCTCCCTTCTACGAAAAACTCATCCGGAAGATTCACGCGCCCATCATGATCGACACCACCGATCCCAAGGCGATCGAGCTTTCCCTCACTTACTGCCAGGGCAAGAGCATCATCAATTCCGTGAACCTCGAAGACGGTGAGGAAAAGTTCGAACGCGTGTGTCCCGTTGCAAAGGCATTCGGCGCGGCGTTGGTCGTAGGTTGCATCGACGAAGATAAATTACAAGCCCAGGCATTCACGCGCGAACGGAAACTGGCCGTCGCGCAACGCTCCGTCGCTATCTTAACTGAAAAGCACGGCATTCCCGCCGAAGACATCATCATCGACCCGTTGGTGTTTCCCTGCGCCACCGGCGACGAGAATTACATCGGCGGCGCTGTCGAAACCATTGAAGCTCTCCGGCTCATCAAGGCGGAAGTCCCATATGTAAAAACGGTCCTCGGCATCTCGAACATTTCCTTTGGACTGCCCGCCTCCGCTCGAGAAGTCGTCAACTCGGTCTTCCTGTATTACTGCACCAAGGCCGGCCTGGATCTGGCGATTGTAAATGCCGAAAAGCTGGAGCGCTTCGCTTCCATCCCACCCATCGAGCGTCAGCTTGCCGAGAGTCTTTTGTTCAACACACCGCCCGAGACCGGGCAATTCGCGAGTGCACCCAAGGACTGGCGCGAGCAGTCGAAAGAGGCAAAGGCCGCCATCAATCAATTCCATATTGCGGCCATCGCCGAACACTTCCGCGGCGCAACGGCAAAGGTCAAAGAGAAACAGGCCGGCCTGCCCCTTGATCAGCGTCTTGCGAACTACATCATTGAAGGCAATAAAGACGGCCTCATCCCCGACCTCGATCTCAAGCGGGCCGAAGGCGCCGTGCCGCTCGACATCATCAATGGACCGCTCATGACTGGCATGGCCGAAGTGGGCCGCCTCTTCAACGCGAATGAACTGATCGTGGCCGAAGTCCTCCAATCGGCCGAAGCGATGAAGGCAGCCGTCAACCACCTGGAGAACTTCATGGAGAAGGCTGACACAGCCTCTCGCGGAAAAGTAATCCTCGCCACGGTGAAGGGCGATGTTCACGACATCGGTAAAAATCTGGTCGAGATCATCCTGGCCAACAACGGCTATGAGGTGATCAATCTCGGCATCAAGGTCGCGCCCGACGTGCTGGTCCGCGCCTACAACGATCACACGCCCCATGCCATCGGGCTTTCCGGCCTGTTAGTCAAAAGCGCGCAACAGATGGTGATCACCGCGAATGACCTCAAGGAAGCGGGCATCCACGTTCCCTTGCTCGTAGGCGGTGCCGCGCTTTCAGAGAAATACACCACCACGAAAATTGCGCCCAGCTATACATCTGCCACATTTTACGCCAAAGACGCCATGACCGGACTCCGGCTCTTGAACGAGATCATGGACCCAGCCACTCACGAGGAATCACTGCGAACCCACACCTTCACGGAACTCATCGCGGCCCCGGACGCACCGGCGGAACCGCGCTTTCCCATCTCGTACGCCAGAAGCGCAAAGGTCTCCGCGGCCCTTCCAATTCCAGACGTGCCCTATCTCGACCGCAAAGTCCGGGACGTTCCGCAACTCACTGAGATCTGGAGTTACATCAATCCAAACATGCTCTACGGCCACCATCTCGGGTTCAAAGGCGGATTCGAGAAGCGGCTTGCAGACCGCGAAGAGAAGGCACTGGAACTCTTCAACAACGTAGAGGCGGTGAAAGAAGAAGCGGTAAAGTTCATGAAAGTCCGCGCCGTCTGGCAATTTTTCGAAGGGGAGCGCGCCGGCAATTCCATCCACCTCTTCGCTCCCGGTGGAACCGAACCTATCCACACGTTCAAATTCGGGCGTCAACCCAGGGCCGATGGATTGTGCCTCAGCGATTACATTCTCGATCCAGTGAATGGCAAGCGCGATCATCTCGCGATGTTCGTAGTCACCGCCGGCCATGGTATTCGAGCGAAGGCGGAGGAAGCCAAGAACGCGGGACAGTTTTTCAAAACGCACGCCCTGCAGGCTCTGGCAATTGAAACCGCCGAAGGCTGTGCGGAGTGGGTTCACCGGCGCATCCGGGAGGACTGGGGTTTCCCGGACCCCCCCACCATGACCATGCAAGAGCGGTTCACGTCGCGGTATCGCGGCAACCGTTACAGCTTCGGATATCCCGCATGTCCCAACCTGGACGATCAGGCCGGCTTGTGGAAACTGCTGCGTCCCGAAGACATTGGCGTTGAACTAACGGAGGGCATGATGATGGAGCCGGAAGCCAGCGTCAGCGCCCTGGTGTTCCACCACCCGGATTGCGCCTACTTCACCGCCAGCGAAGAGACCGAAGCCGCCGAACTGGTTTCCCAGTAGCGGCTTTACCGATCCTTCCAAAGCAACTCCGCATCGGACCGCCGCACGTAGTTGGCGTCCACCGCGGCGGGGTCGCAAGCCGGCAAGCGCAACGCAGCCAGACCCACCGCTCCAGCAAGCGCGCGCCTCTCCAGCACCGGGGCATTCTCAAATCGCGTCCCTGCAAGTCCCTCCCGGAACGGGCTGAAGTCCGTCGAAATAAACTCGGCCTCGCCCTCGGGCAGGGAATCGAGCCAAGCCTGAAACGGCATCGCCACCTCCAGGCTTACCGCCCGCAGTTCGCGGTCATAAACAGCGCCGTAAATCTCCCCCCGCCGCGCATCCAGAATCGCTGCCCGCACCGCCCCCGAACCGCATTGCGCCAAAGCCATCAGATTGGACACGCCAACCACGCGTTTGTCAGCCGCCTCCGCCAGACCCTTCACCGCAGTCAAGCCGATCCGCACTCCAGTAAACGAACCCGGCCCCGCCGCCACCGCGAACAGATCGATATCCCCGATCTTCCACGAATGCCGCCGCAGCAGACTGCCGATCTGATCGAAAAGGATAGGTCCGAAGCCTTCCGGAGAATGCAGCAGCACTTCCTCGATCGCCTCGGCGCCTTCCAACAACGCAATGCTGCCAAAATGCGCAGTGGTATCCAGAGCCAGAATTCGCATCACGGATTCAGGGTGCAAACTTTGTCAGCCAGGTACACCTTGCCGTTTGCGTTCATTCCAACCAGCCTGATATTGAACACCGCCGGATAGCGGTTCGCCAGATTCGGCGGGATGTGCATCGTGCCGCTGCTCCCCGTCCCCAGCACGCGGAAACCCTGGCCATCAATGATCACTTCGCCCGTCCACAGATACATCATGGATCGGGTGGCTCTTGTCTCTCTCCGCAACTTCGCCTGGTACTTCGGCGGATTCGCCACTGAGAGGTTGTCCTTCGCAGGCTCCACAATCGTGAACGGAACCTTCTGCGCATTCTGTTCGATCTCCTGCAACTCCAGGTCGATCTCGCGCGAGGTGAACTTATAAGAACCGAGCATCGATTCCTTCTTGCCTTCACGGGATAGATAGAGCACCCAGGCATGATTGGTATCCGGCGGCTCCGCCGCGAACTTTTCGCCCTTGTAGTTCTTCAGCTTTACCGTCTCCCCGGTGATCGGATTCAGCCAGAGCACGTCATACCCGTGCCTTTCCACCCGCACCTCCACCGGACCGCCGGGCTTCTCCACATAGAGCACATACTCGATTCCTTCCAGCGCCAGAGCGCGGCCCCCATCCACATCGAAGTACGGTTCCAGTTCCCAGTGCCGCGTGTCCGCAAAGAAGTCGAACCACACCGCCATCTGCTTCCCACCCGCCAGTCCCGAAGCCGTCGGATACTGTCCGTTCATGGTGTCGTTCCACAACGTCTTGGAATCGGCACCCATGTTGACCGATGTGTTTACAAAGGGCATCGGATAGAGTTGGTGTTCGATGGCGCCCAGTTGATCATCAGAGCTTTGGTAGGTGATGTAATCCATCCAGCCATCTCCTGCAAGCGGCGAGGATGTTACGTTCGCGCCCGTGGAACGCGGGTGCTGATAAGGGTCGTACTTCTTCAGCGCCAGCCCGATCTCTTTCATCAACGGCCGGCCATTCTTAAACTCCTCGAACGCCTGCACGCACTGCCAGGTCATATTGAAAGCCCCATATCGCGCGGCCATATACCGGACAAAGCGGTCGCGCTCCTCGGACGTCTGCGGCATCGTCTTTGTCAGGATCATGTCGAACACCATGCCCTTCTGGTTGATGTACCGGACACGTTCATCCAGTTCGCGTAGATACGCGACGTCGGGCCGATCGGGATTTGCGGATGTAATCGCGAACCCGCGCAGGTGGGTGAACTTCTGCTGTGCCCGCTCGTCCACAGTCTTGTGGAACAGATCCCGATCCATCGACGCGATGTTGTAAGCCGTGTCTCCCATCCAGAGATGCGGCTTGTTGTTCTCGGTGTAAGCCCAGTGATGAAGGTTCGCCGCGCGGATGAATCCTGGAGCCTCTGAGGCGGCCGCGGTGAGCTTGCCCTCTTTGCCTTCAAACCGCGCAAGGTTGCTGGTGACGCGGAATTCCCAATCGCCCACCTCGTTTGGCGCGAACCGGATCACCATCCGGGTGCCGCCATCCCAGAAGCCGTAGACCATCAGCGTGCGATGGCGCGGAGACCGGAACTCCGCCTTCAAATCGACAGACGTGCCTGGGTCGGGGTGCGTCTTCGCCTCAGCCTCGCTCAGATCGAACACCAGATCGCATTGGGAGTACACAGGAGTTGGCGGACACTGCGTCTGGGCGGAAAGCGTCCAGCCAAACAGAAGCAAACCGGCCAGTACGCGAGACCCCATGACTCCAGTGTAAAGCCCGAATCCGCCGTGCCTCTTGCTACTCTAAATTCTATGTCCGAGTTCGATCCGCAGTTCGATCTGGTGGGTGTAGGCTTAAACGCCACAGACACGCTTTTGCTGCTGCCGCACTTCCCGGCCTACGCAGGCAAAGTCCCGTTCACCAGGGAAATTCTCAGCCCCGGCGGCCAGGTAGCCAGCGCCATGGTGACTTGCGCCAAACTCGGTCTGCGCGTGAAGTACATCGGAACCGTCGGCGATGACGAACGCGGCCGCATCCAGATGGAAAGCCTGCTCGATTCCGGCATCAATCTCGATCACGTGCAGGTCCGCAAAGGCTGCGCGAATCAAACGGCCTACATACTGATCGACCAAACCACCGGGGAGCGCACCGTGCTCTGGAGCCGTCCCGATTGCCTCCGGCTCGAACCCGCCGAGATCGCTCCCGATCAGATCACCTGCGCCCGGATGCTGCACATCGACGGGCACGATACAGCCGCAGTGGGCCGCGCCGCCTCCATCGCTCGCGCCGCTGGCATCCCGGTCACAGTGGATGTGGACACCATCTATCACGGTTTCGATAAGGTGCTGCCTTATGTCGATTACCTGGTGGCCAGTTCCGAATTTCCCGTAGCCTGGACCAACGAACGCGATCCGTTCAAGGCGCTGGAACGTCTGCAGGAAGAGTACAAAATGCGCGTCGCCGCCATGACTCTGGGCGCGCACGGATCGCTCGCCCGCATCGACGGGCACTTCATCTACTCCCCGGCATTCGTGGTGAATTGCGTGGACACCACCGGCGCGGGGGACGTCTTCCATGGGGCCTTTTGTTATTCTGTTCTACAAGGGCTGCCGATGAAAGACACTCTCGACTTGTCGAATGCAATGGCTGCCCTCAACTGCACGGCTCTCGGCGCAAGAGGCGGCATCAAAGCTCTAGCCGATGCAAGGGCTTTAATGGCGCGAGCGGAGCGCAGGTCCCAGCGCGAGTTTGAAGTGAACACTCATTTCGCCTGAGCCATGATTCCACTCCGGGACACGCAGCCGAGTTATTCGCCGCCGATCGCCACCATAGCGATCATTTCGCTGAATGTTCTGATATTTCTCTATCAGCTTTCATTGAGTCCGTATGAGACGAACTATTTCATCGCTCATTATGGATTGATCCCAGACCGGTTTCATTACTCGGCGACGGTCACCTCGATGTTCGTTCATGGTGGCTGGCTGCACATCATTGGGAACATGTGGTTCCTGTGGATCTTCGGCGATAACGTTGAAGACGTCCTTGGACACTGGAAGTTCGCCATCTTCTACCTGCTCTGTGGTATCACGGCGGCGTTCGTACACGCATACCTCAATGCGGATTCCCGCGTTCCCACCGTTGGGGCCAGCGGCGCTATCGCGGGTGTAATGGGCGCCTATCTTGTAAAGTTTCCGCACTCCCGCATTGTTACGCTGCTGCCCATCGTGATATTCTTCACCACCATCGAAGTGCCGGCGTACTTCATGCTGATCTACTGGTTCGTCATCCAAGTGTTCAGCGGCGTCGGTTCTATCGGCTATTCCAATCTTTCGCGTGGCGGGGTGGCATGGTTTGCTCACGTGGGCGGATTCCTGGCGGGCATTATCCTGGTCTATGCAATGGGCACGCACCGGCGTTTCCGCAGCCGCGGAGACTATTCGTGGTAGACGTTCTTGCCATTGCCGCGCATCCGGACGACGTGGAACAGACCTGCGGTGGAACGCTGATCCGGATGCAGGAGATGGGATACCGGACCGGGGTGCTCGATCTGACGGCTGGCGAGATGGGAAGCCGCGGCACGCCGAAAATCCGTCTGCAAGAGGCTGCGGCAGCTGCCGCCGAAATGCGTGTTTGCTTTCGAGGGAATCTCGGCTTCCCCGACGCACGGCTCGAGAACACACTGAACGCGCGAATGACCATGGCGCAGGAGATTCGCAAGCTGAAGCCTCGCGTCGTGATTCTGCCCTATTGGGAAGCACGCCATCCGGACCACTACCGCGCCGGTGAAATCGGCTACGAGGCCTGTTTCCTGGCAGGCTTGAAAAAGCTGGATGAGCAGTCGGAACCTCACCGCCCGTTCAAGATCCTGTATTCCTCGCTGTATGCGAATGTGACGCCATCATTTGTGGTGGACATCACCGCCCAATTCGACCGGCGCATGGCCGCTCTGATGTGTTACGAATCGCAGTACGGGCAGACGGCGGATGCCGCGCAGCTATTCCCGCAGGCGCGGGAAATTCACGATCGCCATGCCGCCATCGCACGCTTCTACGGTAATCTCATCGGCGTGAAATACGGCGAACCGTTCGTGGTGAAAGAGGCCATGCGCGTAGACGATATCGTCTCCATGGGTAACCGCAGCATCTGACATTTTCCCTTCCAATACCGTACAATTACATAACATCTAGGACGGGGAACATGAAACTCTGCTATGCCACGGCTGTAACGGTTTTTCTAGCTTCTGCTTGTTTCGGCGCGGAAGCGGACGCCGCAAGGGAGATGTTCACGGCGATCCGGAATAACGATCTGTCCACCGTGAAATCGATGGCGGCCAAGGAAGCGAACGTGAACGTTCGCGGCGACCGCGGCACTACCCCGCTGATGTATGCCAGCGCTTACGGCAGCATTGATGCCATGAAACTGCTGCTCGACGCCGGGGCGGACGTGAACGCTAGAAACGCTTTCGACGCCACAGCCTTGATGTGGAGCGTCAATGAGCCCGCGAAGGTTAAGCTTCTCATCGAACACAAGGCCGATGTCAACGCGAAGTCAAAGACGGGACGCACAGCCCTGATGCTGGCAGCGCTGCACAATGGGTCGGATCGGGTGGCCGATCTGCTGCTTGCAAACGGCGCCAGCGCCGGAGCCGCCGACAATGACGGTCTTACTTTTCTCGGTGCAGCTTCGCTCGGCTGGAATCCCCGTCAGGTCCGCATTGCGATTGAGAAGGGCGCGGACGTTAATGCGAAAAGTAAAGCCGGATTTACTCCGCTGATGAATGCCGCTGCAAACGGCGATGTAGCATCTGTAAAACTGCTGCTGTCAAAAGGTGCGGAGGTGAACGCGGTAACCACTGACGGGATCGACGTCAAGGTGAAAAACGGACCCATCGCGCTGGGTAAGTTCACCGCGCTGATGCTGGCCTCGGTCTATGGACCTCCGGAGATCGTCGATCTTCTGCTCCGCGCGGGTGCAAGGGTAGACCCGCGTGACATTCGCGGAATGACGCCCCTTCACTATGCCGTCGCCACTGAGTTTCAGAGTCCAGAGATCGTTCGCCTTCTGTTAAAAGCGGGAGCGGATACCAACGTAAAGACGCTTACGGGTGAATCCGTGGTGGATTGGGCCGCAAAGTACTCCGTGCCGGACGTGATGAGCCTGCTTCCGGCGCGTACCGCAGCGGAGAAACCGGCGCCTGTAGTCAACACCGCAGCGAAAGCTGAGATCTCCACCAGGGCCGCCGCCGAGCGCAGCCTGCAGTTGTTGCAGAAGGTCAACAACTCGTTCATGAGCACCGGCGGTTGCGTGGCGTGCCATGCGCAGAACCTGATGGCGCTTACTGCGAATGTCGCAAAAGCCCACGCCTTCAAAGTAGATGAAGCGGGCTTGAAGGAACACGTGTCAGCGGCGAAAGCCGCCTTTTCCCGGAATGGCGACCGGCTCTTGCTCCGGTTTGACGGGGGCGGTTCCATGGATACGCTCGATTATGCCCTGCTGCACTTCTCAGCTGCCAACTATCAGCCGGATTCCATGACGGATGCGATGGTCCATAATTTGATCGCGGAACAGCTTGCCGACGGAAGTTGGCACAACGGCGGTGGCTCGCGGGCTCCCATGCAGGACAGCGACATTGTCCGCACCGCCTTGTCGCTACGCGGCATCAAGCTCTTCAGTTGGGAAGGCCGGAACGCCGATCTCGCCAGTCATGTGGATGCGGCACACGCTTGGCTGCTAAGGGCCAAGCCTGTCTATAACGAAGAGTACGTGATGCAACTTCTCGGCTTGCAGTGGGCCGGCGATCATGGGAATGTTACGGCGGAGGTGGCGCGCAAGCTTACCGCTCAACAGCGTTCCGATGGTGGTTGGGCTCAAAACGCGAACCTGCGCAGCGATGCCTACGCCACCGGCCAAACTCTCTTTGCACTGAGTGAAGCCGGAGCATTGAAACCGTCCGGCCCGGCCTTCCAGAAGGGTGTCCGGTTTCTACTGACGACCCAACACGAAGATGGATCGTGGTACGTCAAGAGCCGCGCTCCAAAACTGCAGCCCTACTTTCAAAGCGGCTTCCCCTACGATCACGATCAATGGATCTCAATGGCGGCAACCTCTTGGGCGGCCATCGCGCTCACGCTTGCGGCCGAGCCGGTTTCCGTTGCACAGGCGTCCCGCTAACTCTTGATCACACGAATAATCCGCTTTCCCGTGTCAACCATCAGGCCGGCGATCGCGCCGAGGTTGCCTGCTAGAGTGGGATGATCGTCGTTCTTTCGTTGAGAACGATGCACCGGAGGCAGAGCGGCGTTTCCCGATGCGGCGCCCATGGCGTAGCTTTCCACCTGGCTCGGTTCGTGCGGCGCTGGAGCTTTGGACCCTTGGCGGCGATTCGCGTCCGATCCATGCGTGCGCGCGTAGACCTGTGTAAACTCAACTCCGAAGAAGAAGATTTGGGCTGAATAGTAGATCCACACAAGCAGAATGATCAACGATCCTGCCGCTCCGAATGTGGATCCGAAGCCCGCCCTTCCCAGGTACAGTCCAATCAGAATCTTGCCGATCGAAAACAGAATGGCGGTAAATGCCGCGCCCAGCCAGACATCCTTCCAGTCCAGGGAGATTCGCGGCAGAACTTTGAAGAGTGCCGCAAACAATACGGTGATCACGGCAAGTGCAACCAAGTCATTGATAATTTGCAGGGCGAATCCGGGGATCGGCAGGACGTCCCCAAAATACTTGCTGGTGGCTTGCAAGGCCGTGCTGAGAATCAGAGCAACCAGCAACAGAAAGCCCGAACCCAGTACAATCGCAAAGGCATACAGCCGTTGCTTGACCTCTCCTTCAATCCCTTCGTCGGGTAGAGCAGGCACCTTCCAGATCTTATTCATATCCGCGCGGAGTTCCGATACCAGGGATGTCGCGCCGAACAGGAGAGCGATGGCTCCCAACACGGTTGCGATCACGCCGGTGGATTTTTGTGAGCCGGCTCCGCGAATCATGCTCTGAATAGCGTCGGCGGCCTGGGGTCCCACCTGTCCGCCTAACTGGCTCATAATCTGACCCTGAACCGCTTCCCGGCCAAACGCGAATCCCGCAATCGCGATCGCGATGATTAGCAGGGGAGCCAACGAAAGCACGGTGTAATAGGCAAGCGCGGCACCCATCCGCGGAACCTCATCTTGACTCCAGTCCGAATAAGCATCGGCCAGCAAGCTTTTAATTACCATGGCACGTCCTGCTCAGGAGGACGCTTGTAGAGCCAGTCTGTTACTTATGTCTTCTCGATAGGGGAGACCGGGTCGATAAACGGCCAGCAGAAAATGCCGAGCACGTACATGCCAACCATCGTGTAGAGGAAGATGTTCCAGTTGTTTCCGGTCTGCCGCAAGATGTAGCCGCCCGCCATCGGCGCTACAAACCCGGCGAGATTGCCCATCATGTTCATCGATCCGGCCATTGTGCCGGCGTACTTGCCGCCGATGTCCATGCAGCTCGCCCACGCGCCTGGCATCACCAGGTCATTGAAGAAGCTGGCGAATCCCATCATCAACATGGCATAGGCCGGGTTCGCGGTCTGGATTGCCAGAAATAAGAGAACCGCAGCGCCGGTGAATCCAGAGCAAGCCATCACCCTGCGAGTCACCCTTACGCTCCCGGTAATACGGACGACCCTGGATGAAGCGAATCCGCAAAACAACGACCCCAGACCGCCGAAAAACAGGGGCAGAATGGCCAGCTTCGCACTTTCCACAGGACTCAAATGCCGGTACTCCTGCAAGTACGTCGGCAGCCATGTGATGTAGAAATACCACGGATACGAAAGGCAGAAGTACTGCGCCCAAAGCAGCCAGACCGTGCGTGAGCGGGTCAGCTTCCCCCACGGGACGCCGCCATGCCCTGTCGATCCCAGCTTTGCACTCTCGGCTAGCAGTTCCAGTTCGCCTGCATTCACGCCCTTGTGATCTTTCGGATTATCGCGGAACCAGAAGTAAAAACAGACCGCCCAGACGACCCCAAGAGATCCGAAGATTGCGAACGCCCAACGCCAGGAAACAAGAGCGAAGGTCGCGATCACCAGCGGAGGAGTGAACGCGCCGCCCCACCGCGCGAACATCCACATGATTCCCTGCGCGCGCGTCTTCTCATCCTGGGGCAACCACGTGCTGAATGCCTTGGTCAAATTCGGAAAGCAGCCCGCTTCCCCCGCGCCGAAAAGGAATCGCGTCACCACCAGGGAAGAGAAGTTCCACATGAATCCGGTGGCCGCCGTGAACACCGACCACCAGATCACGATCCGCATCAGAACCTTGCGCGGCCCCATCCAATCGCCCATCCAGCCGCCCGGAATCTCAAACAGCGCGTACGCAATGCCGAAGGCGGCAAAGATGTACCCCATCTGCACTTTGTCCAGTCCCAAATCTCTCGACATCACCGGTGCGGCCTGCGAGATACAAACCCGGTCGATGTAAGAAAGAATAGCCAGGGTGACGGCAAACACGATCACCCAGTAACGGGTGCGCGTGGGGGCTTCCGGGACTGGTGAAACAACAATGCGGGGTTGGGTTGCCATGCGAAGCCTCATCACATCACGGAACGGTGGCCAGTTGCAAGCGGCTCAGAGCACTTCCCGGCCAATCCACTGCAGATAATCCTCCGACCCCATCCACAATCTGGATCGCCACCACTTCCGGAACCGAATACGAGTGCATCTTCCGCAACTCAAGCTTCAACGCGGCCAGCCGCTCCCGCGTCGATTTGATCACCAGCAGCCATTCCTCGGCTTCATCCACCTTGCCTTCCCAGCGGAAGACACTATACACGCCCGGTATCACGTTCACGCAAGCGGCAACGCGGGTTTCCACCAAGTGCCGGGCCAGTTTGCGGGCTTCGTCAGACGATGCACAGGCACTCAGGACAACGATTTTGTCAGTCATCGAAACTTTTTCGTAAAAACACTAGCATCTGAACCAAAACAGGATTATAAACGAATGTAGTACTCCCACGATAATGAAAATATTACGCTCCGCCGGTTACGTAACTGCCTTTATCATGGTGGTGGTCTGTGCTCTGCTTGTTCTTCGCGGGCCACAGGGCATTCCTGCCCTCAAAGAAAAGCGCCGTGAGATCCGGGTCTTGCAGGAACAGAACGCCGATCTGCAAAAGGAAATTGAGAGCAAGCGCGGCCGCATTGTCCGCCTCCGAACCAGCGAGGCCGAGCAGGAAATGGAAATTCGCAATCGTCTGAAGCTGTTGCGAAAAAACGAAACCTCGTTCATTCTGCCCGATCAACCGAAAGCAGTCCAATAACCGTCTGGTAGAGATTCTCCATCTCCGCCTCACTCCGCGCCTCCGCCGCCAGCCGCAGCAACGGTTCCGTATTCGACGCGCGCACATGAATCCATCGCCCAGGCCAAGCCAGTTTCAGCCCGTCTGACCGGTCCGCCGCCGCATCCGGAAACCGGTCTTCCAGCGCCTGCATCAGCATTCCGAGCGCTCCGTGCTCAAACGTCACCTTGCCCAGTTTCCGGTAATACCTGGGCAGCGCTCCAGCCAGCTCAGATATAGTGGACCCCGTCTTCGCCATGCGCTCCAGCAGAAAAGCCATTCCCGTGTAGCTATCGCGGCAAAGGTGCACCGCCGGAAAGATGATTCCGCCGTTCGACCCCTCGCCCCCAATCACGGCATTTACAGCCTGCATCATCTCCACCACGTTCGCCTCGCCCACCGGCGTCCGGTAGACCTTGCGGCCATGCGCGGCAGCGATATCGTCAATTACAGACGAGGTGGTCAGATTAACCACCACATCCCCAGGCAGCCGCCGCAGAGCCGCATCCACGGCCAGCGCCAACACATCGTCGTTGTCCAGCACATGCCCGGTCTCGTCCACCACGGCCAGACGGTCGCCATCCGGGTCCTGTGCAAAGCCAATCTCGCTTCCAGTCTGCCTAACCAGTTCCGCCAATTCGCCCAGCGTGTCCGGCCGCGGCTCGGCCTCTCTCGGAAACGGCTTTGTTGGATCAATCGACATCGCCTCCAGCCGGCAGCCCAGCGTCTCGGTCAAGAATCGCGGCGTCATCACGGAACCCGCGCCATTCACGCTATCCAGCGCGGCATGGAAATGCCGGGCGCGCACCGCATCAGGCTCCACGTGCCGCAGCACCCGCTCGATATGCAGCCGCGCGGCCGTTTCGTAATCGTGGCGTATGGTCCGGATCTCTCGATTCTCCGCCTGATAAAAGCCGCTCTGGTGGTAGAGGTCAAGCAACTCACTGCGCTCGTAGTGATTGAAAAACAGCCCCTCGGTATTGAACAGCTTCAGCGCGTTGTACTCCGGCGGATTATGCGACGCTGTGATGGCAATGCCCCCCGTGGCTCGCGTCGCCCCAACGTACATCTGGATAGTCGGCGTGGGCAAAACGCCGACGTCGATCACCTCGCAACCGGCGGCCAGCAATCCGCACTGGACCGCGTGCTGCAGCATGGGTCCGGTGGCGCGTGTATCCCGCCCGATAATCACCCGGCCCCGCCCGACATACGTTCCAAATGCCTGCCCAAATGCGCAAGCGAGCGCGGGAGTCAGGAAATCGCCAACCACCCCGCGTATGCCGGAAACTCCAATCTTCAACAAGTGTTCGCGAGGCATCTAACCAAGGCTCCCGACTCGTTCCACCAGAGATTCAAACAGAGCCACAGGCGCTTCCCCGCGCTGTTCGCAGATCACCCGCACAATCGGTTCCGTCTGGCTTACGCGCACGTGAAACCAGTGGTCCGGCCAGTCCACCCGCAGTCCATCCAGCGTATTGATGCGGCCGCTGCTGTACTCCTTCTGCAGTTCCATGAGGAGCGCTGGAATCCGCGCGGAGGTCAGCGGCAATTCTCCTTTCAGAATGCAGTACCGGGGATACCCGGCAAGAATTTCAGACAGCTTCTGCTTCCGCTGGTGCATCATGGAAAGCACCGCCAGCATCGAAGCGATGCCGTCGTAAACGAATTCGAATTGCGGCATCATCACCGCACCCGTGCCTTCACCGGCAAGCGCAATCTGATCGTGCCGGTATCCGGAAAGCGCGTCAATCGTCGCCTGGCGTCCCACCGGCACACGGACTACTTTCCCGCCATGCCGTTTGGCGATCTCGTCCACCAGCGCCGTGCTCGACAAATTCGTGATCACCAGTTTGCCCCGCCCGCGCGGCAATAAATAGTCCGCTAGCAGCGGTAGCATCATCTCTTCCGAAATGGATTCGCCCAGCTCGGTAGCCATGCCAACGCGGTCCGAATCCACATCGAACAGGAAGCCGGCATCCGCCCCGAGCGGCTTCATCAGAGGGGCGAGTTGCTGGGCGGTGGTTCGCGCGCTAATCAACGGATCGTGCGCGAACGCGACGCCTTCCAACTTTTCATTGATCAGGATGAACTCAAATCCGAAGCGCTCATTCATTCGCCGCAGAATCACTGAAGATGTTCCGTTGCAGCAGTCCACCACCACCCGGTACCGGCGCAGCGCGTCGAAATCATAAACGACGGCCAGATCCTCCAGATACCGGTCCACCGCATGTTCCACGATCTCAAGCCTTCCAACCTCGCGCCAGCCGGCGAACGTGAACTTCTTCAAATGGTAGATGTCGAGCAGTTCTCCCGCTTCCGCCGTCGACAGGTAGGAGCCGCGCGGACCGAAGAACTTCAGCGCGTTCCATTCCGCCGCATTGTGGCTGGCCCCAATGGAGATGCCGCCCGCCGCATCGCGCCGGCGGATGGCATGTTGAATCACAGGGGTGGAAACAACACCCAGATCCAGCACATGATGCCCGCACGCAATCAGCCCCGCCAGCACTCCCTCGCGCACCATCGTCCCGCTTGCCCTTGGATCGCGGCCGATCATGACCGGCCTGCCTGTTTCAATAAACGTCCCAAACGCGCTGGAGAAATCCAGCACGTGAGCCGCGGTCAGCCCGCCGCCAACAACTCCACGGAGCCCGACCTGCGATAGGCGAAGCGTCTTCTGCTCCCGCATCTATTTACCGAGCACAAGACGCCCGAACGC
This sequence comes from Bryobacterales bacterium, assembly GCA_038200305.1. Lineage (GTDB taxonomy): Bacteria > Acidobacteriota > Terriglobia > Bryobacterales > Bryobacteraceae > JANXXV01. The sequence continues at coordinate 1,964 of JBBPYD010000239.1, read as the reverse complement.
TTCCGGCACATGATAGGTTTTGCTGTTAGTCGGCTGCCATGCGATGCCCAGACGGTCCGGTGGAGGCCCTTGCATCCGGTAGAAATTCGCACGCAGTTCATTGCCTGCGCGCGGAGGTCTGGTGTCGATGCTCGCGAACGGGATCTGCATCTCCCCGTACCAGATCTTCGCGTTCTTGTCGACCCGGGCTTTCACCTTGTAGCCGGAATTCCAAAGCCATCCGCCCTCGGGCTTGGGATGTTCGCGGTCAATTTCCAGGTCCACCCATTCCCCTTGTGGTGACACCTGCAACTCTTTATACTGCCGGACATGCTCGAAATCCGACCCAATGAAAACCTCAGCCACGTCATGGTCCCAAAGCTTGTTGGTCTCCGTACCGGTGGACGGATTTTCAATCAGGTAAAGCTTGCCGTAGGGCTGAATGAACAAGAGATACAGATTCTTATCTGTCCATCGTGAACGGATCTCAGTCCGGTGGCCGGGCACCGGCTTGCCCATTGCATCGTTTCCTGCAAACACGCCCTCAACCGATTTCCACTGTTTAGCGTTTGGATCCGCTGTCAGCGCAAAATCGGATTCGCTGTGCTTGCTAATAATCTTTCCAGGGCCATCGGCACCCGCCGAGGCCGCCGTCAACAATATTACGGTGATAAATTTCATTGCAATCTCAATATAAGCTGTAATGAAGCTGATGCGAAAACTGTACCTTCTTACCGCTCTCTTCACTTGCCTCTGCGCCGCGCAATCCGCCGCGCCCATAACTCCGCTTCCCGATTGGGTTTCTATCGAAGCAAACATACCCTATGGCGAATACAAGCAGACCGTCATGGATATTTTCCAATCGAAGAAAGCACCCTCAGGTCCACGCCCCGGCGTGATTGTCATTCACGGCGGCGGTTGGGTGAACGGAACGAAAGAGAGCATGGTGGAGAAGTTTGTGATGCCCTATCTTGAGCAGGGATTCGTAGTAGCGGATGTGGAATACCGCCTGGCCGCCATTGCGCCCGCGCCTGCCGCGGTGAGCGATGTGTTGGAAGCCGCTGCCTGGTTCCACAAAAACGCCAAACGCTGGAACGTGGACACAAAACGGATCGTGGTGACGGGGGGCTCGGCCGGCGGGCACCTCGCGTTGATGGTTGGGATGGCCCCGAAATCCGCGCATTTTGGCCCCGCCACCAAGGTTGCCGCGGTGATCAACTTCTACGGCATCACCGATGTGGAGGATCAGCTACAAGGTCCAAACATGCGCAAGTACGCCGTAACGTGGGTTCCGGAACAGCAAGGCCGGTCCGATTTGGCGCATAAGCTTTCACCCCTGACCTACGTTCGCAGGAACACACCGGCGATTTTGACCATCCACGGAAATGCGGATCAGACCGTTCCATATGAGCAGGGAGTCCAACTCACCAAAGCGCTGCGCGACGTCAAGGCGGATGCGGAGATGATCAGCGTGCCTAACGGAAAGCACGGATTCCCGATGGAGACCATGAACCGTCTGTATCCACAAATCTTTGATTTTCTGCGAAAGCGCGGGATCCTGAAGTAAACGCATGTCTGTCTACCGGGAACGCCGCGAAGAACTCGAAACTTACGAGACCATGATGGGTCTGGAGCGCGGCCGGCTCGCCGTCACGCTGGATCTACTTACGGATGCACTGGTGCTGGTGGGACAGCACGGCGTCTATTGCCAAAGCGCCCGGCAACCGGGAAAGCCTGCAATGGATGTCCAACTGATACTGAAGGGCATCGCCGATTCCAAGGAGTTAATAGCAAGCGTGATGGAAGAGCTGAAGCGCAAGCGGCTGGAGGGCATGTGAAGCGGCATACGGCAAACCGCAAGTGAGCGGGATATTGTCTTCGCCTGCGCAATCAACCAACTTGAAGTGAATCTGCAGTGAATTTTTTGCGTTCACATTTTTCTTCAACTTTCTTTCCGCATTAAATCAGCAACTTACAGCGAATTT
>JBBPYD010000238.1:0-27104 GCA_038200305.1 Bryobacterales bacterium | reverse complement strand
GCCGATCTCGGCGTCGAACTCGTTGACCTCAACACTCTTTACGGCAAGGCCGATTACATCACGCTTCACATGGCCCTGACACCGGAAACGGATCGGATGCTGTCCGCCCCTGCGTTTGCGAAAATGAAAGATGGCGTCCGGATCATCAACGTCGCCCGCGGCGAGTTGGTGGATAACGCGGCCCTTCAGGATGCCATGGCCAGCGGCAAAGTTGCTGGAGCCGGTCTCGATGTTTTCCAGAAGGAGCCGCCCGTACCGGACAATCCGCTCCTTGCTCAGGAAAACTTAATAGCCACGCCGCACATCGGCGGGTCTACCGAAGAAGCCCAGGAAATTGTCGGCGTCCGCATCGCAGAGCAGGTGATTGAATACCTCACCACCGGCGTCGCCATCAACGCCGTCAACATGCCGGCTCTTTCGCCCGATCAATACAAGTCCCTCGGACCATACGTCGAGTTGGCTGAGCGTCTGGGCAACTTCGCCGCTCACGTCTCCACCGGCAATCCGAACGCGGTGCGCCTCACCTACTTCGGCAAAATCGCCGAGAGCAACACCAACCTCATCCGCAATGCAGGGGTCGCCGGCGTCCTCAATCGTTCCCTCTCCCGGAAGGCGAACCTGGTGAACGCTCTCCCTCTGGCCAAGGATCGCGGCTGGAACATCGTCGAGAAGCATGAGAAGCGCGCCAGCCACGTCGATTCCATCCGCATCGAGCTCGAAACCGATTCCGGAACTACCACCGTGGAAGGAGCCGTAGTCCTTGACAAGCCGCGTTTGGTGCAAGTGGACGGCATCTACTGCGAAGCCCCTCTAGCCGGACACTTGACCTTCCTCAAAAACGAGGATGTCCCCGGCGTAATCGGTCACGTAGGAGGTGTGCTCGGCCGCAACGGCATCAACATCGCCAACTTCTCTCTGGGCCGCCAGGACGCCCCCGCTAACGGAAACGGAGATCACCCGCTGGAAGCAATCTCCGTAATCGAATCCGACGAGATTGTGCCCGATATCGTCCTGGTGGAACTGCTGAAAAACCAGGCCATTCGCATGGCCCGCTCCGTCGAGTTCTGCTAAGGAGTCAACGATGCGAATCCGATTTTCCCGGGTGGTTCTAAGCTCGGGAAATTCGGACTTCGTCTCGAAACTCCTTGCCCTTATCTGTGTTTTCCCCTCGCTCCTCCCCGCCACCAACCTGATTGTCCGCGACGTCACCTTGATTGACGCCACCGGCAACCCGGCGCGCGCTCACATGTCGGTCGCCGTCACGGGCCAAAGGATCACCGCCATTGGCCCCGCCGCGTCCATCCCTATCCCGAAAGGAGCCGAAATCGTCAATGGCAAAGGCAAATTCCTCATTCCCGGCCTCTGGGATATGCACGTTCACCTTTGGAGAAAACAGAGCATGTTCCCGCTCTACATCGCGAACGGTGTCACGGGCGTCCGTGACATGGGCAGCAACTTCAAGCAGACGGAAGTGAATAGGGGCAAGACGATTGGGCCGCGCGTTTTCACGTGCGGCCGTGCCGTCATGGGCCCGGACCTCTCGCCGGCTGACGGGGAACGTATTGTCAATAAGCTGGATGACGAAGATGTCGATTTCGTCAAAGTTCAATCCAATATCCCGCGCGACGCCTATTTCTCGCTCGCCCACCGCGCACGGCTTCTCCGCCTCCCCTTCGCCGGTCACGTACCCGATTCCGTCACGATGGCTGAAGCGATCGATGCCCGCCAGCGGAGCATGGAGCACTTATTCGGAATCCCGCTGGCCTGTTCTTCGGAAGAAGACGAACTCCGCCGCCAGCGCGCGCAAGCCATCGCAACCAAAGACAAGACCGCACTGGACCGCATCGCTGAACGAATCTACGAAACCTATAGTGAAGAGAAGGCAACCGCGCTCTTCCGCCGCTTTGTGATGTTTGACGTATGGCAGGTCCCCACGCTGACGCTCCGCGAGAAAAATGCCTCAAAGCGGGATTTCGATAGGTGCCTGAATCTGGTTGCCTCCATGCGCCGTGCAAACGTCCCCATGCTGGCTGGCGCCGATACCGGTGATCCGTACGTGTTGCCCGGTTCCGCGCTCCACGATGAACTCGCCTTGCTGGTCCACGCCGGTCTGACCCCGCTCGAAGCAATCCAGTCCGCCACTCGCAACCCCGCCCGCTTTCTCGGCCTCGAGTCCACGCTGGGCACTATTCAAAAAGGGAAAGTCGCCGACATGGTTCTGCTGGACGCGAACCCGCTCGCCGACATTCGCAATACACGCCAGATCTCCGCCGTCATCCTGAAGGGCGCGTTGCTAACCCGCGCCCGGCTCAATGGACTTCTCCGCACCCCGGAGTCCGTAAAATGAAGACAGTGACCCGGCCGTTCCACGTCTTCCAAACCGAAGCGCACAGTATCCTGAGCAAAACCACAGGCTTCATCGCCCAGGCCGGCTTCACCCACTCGCTCACCCCCGCGCGCAATTGCACCTTCGGATGCAGTTACTGCTATGTCCCCACTCTCGGCATCTACGGTGGACTCAAGCCCGAAGACTGGCGCCGCTGGGGGCAATTCACCACCTTCAAAACAAATGCTCCCCAACTCCTAAAACGCTCTCTGCGCAGCGATCAGGTCATTTACTGCTCCCCATTAGTCGATCCCTACCAGCCTGCCGAAGAATCCGAATGCGCAATGCCGGCGATTCTGGATGCGCTGATCGCCCAACCGCCTAGCGTCCTGGCAATCCAAACCCGCGGTCCGCTCATCCTCCGCGACATCGAACAACTCAAAACGCTCGCCGCCCGCACGCGTCTGCGCGTCAGCTTCTCACTCACCACAAACCGCGAAGAAGTCCGGCGCCTCTATGAGCCTCACTGCGCCACGTTCGAAGAGCGGCTTCAGGCCATTCGCGAACTACGCCGCCATGGGATCGACACCTACGCGACGCTCGCCCCGCTGCTCCCTTGTGATCCCGAACAATTGGCCGAGGCCGCTATTGAAGCGACGGTGAACGGCATCATCGGCGACCCGCTGCATGTCCGATCCACAAAACGAACCGGCGCAACCACCCGCGAAGCCGCCCACCGGATCAGCGCCGCCAATCACTACGAAAGCTGGCTGGAACCGCAATTTCAATCGCAGATCGTCGAACGCATCGGAGCCGTCGCGCACTCGGCAGGCCGGCGCTTCTCTACCGGACCGGAGGCCTTCTCATGGTTAGCAATGAATTAGCAATACGCCAATCCGTTCTCTCGCGCCTGGAAATCGAGCCGGTGAACTCCGGCGCCTCTTACGGCCCCTTCATCGCCGAACCGTCCGGCGGACAGCTGATCTCCTACGATCCAAGCGAAGGCACTCCGATCGCGAAGATCCGGATGGCCGCCGAAGAGGACTATGACGACGTTGTGTTCGAAGCCGTCGCAAACTTCGGCAAATGGCGTACGTTCTCCGCACCCAAGCGTGGCGCGATCGTCCGCGAAATCGGCGATGAGCTTCGTAAATTCAAACAGGACCTCGGCGCACTCGTCTCGCTGGAGATGGGCAAGAGCCTGCAGGAGGGTCTCGGCGAAGTACAGGAGATGATCGACATTGCCGATTTCGCGGTTGGCCTCTCGCGCCAGCTATACGGTCTCACCATGCACAGCGAGCGGGCTCGCCACCGCATGTATGAGCAATGGCATCCTCTCGGTGTAGTTGGCGTAATCACCGCGTTCAACTTCCCGGTCGCCGTGTGGGCCTGGAACGCTCTGCTCGCGGCGGTATGCGGCGATTGCGTAGTGTGGAAACCATCGCCCGAAACACCTCTCACGGCGATCGCTGTGCAGAAGATCTGCCATCGTGTTCTGGCGCGCCACGGTTGGTCCGGCATTTTCAATCTCATCATTGGCGAAGTCGAACAGATCGGAGAGCGCCTGTTGAACGATCCCCGCATTCCGCTCATTAGCGCGACCGGCTCCACCCGGATGGGGCGCCATGTGGCCGAAGTGGTTGGACAGCGGTTAGGCCGTACGCTTCTGGAACTCGGCGGCAACAACGGCGTCATCGTCATGCCTGACGCCAACCTCGGCCTCGCGCTCCGGGCGGCTGTGTTCGGAGCACTCGGCACCGCCGGTCAACGCTGCACCACCATCCGGCGGCTTTTTCTGCACAAGAACATCGCGCCCCAGTTTATAGGACGGCTGATCGCCGCCTACAAAAGCATGAAGATCGGATCGCCGCTGGACCCAACATCCGCGATGGGTCCGCTGGTCAATCAGACTGCCGTCCGCCGTATGCAGGAGGGGCTGGAAGAGATTCGTATGCAGGGCGGGGAACTGCTCTATGGAGGCAAAGCTCTGGGTGGTTGCTATGTCGAACCGGCCATCGTGCGTGCTCACCCCAGAATGGCAATTCTCAAGCAGGAGATCTTCGCCCCCATTCTCTACGTACTCGAATTCGAGGATCTTGAGGAAGTCATCCGCTGGCACAATGATGTTCCCCAGGGTCTTTCCTCCGCTATGTTCACCAACAACCTAACTGCCGCCGAAACTTTCCTGAGCCCCACAGGCAGCGATTGCGGTCTCGCCAACATCAACATCGGCACCAGCGGCGCGGAAATTGGCGGAGCCTTCGGCGGTGAGAAAGACACCGGTGGTGGACGCGAATCCGGCAGCGACACCTGGAAGTCCTACATGCGCCGTCAGACCGTCACCATCAACTGGTCGGACGAATTGCCGCTGGCGCAAGGCATCGAGTTCCCCATCTGACCAATGTCAGAAATCGAACTGATCGATGTTCTGCTTTGTGAAGAAGAATGGCGCGCCAAGCATGACGTTGTCGCCGCGGACTTCGACGTTGCCGAGCCGTCCGGCGGGAATGCTGGTGACGCCAGGGCGCAGCACGCCGTCGTACATCGCCTTCGCTGCCTGAACGGTAAGGTAGCCAAGGTCGCGAGTTTTCCAGAGCACCACCGATTCGATAATGCCCGCGTGTACGTAAGGCTTGCACATGTTCGGCAAGGAGAGGCCGGTCACTTTGACGTCGCTTCGGCCCGACTGCTTCACGGCCTCCGCTGCGCCGGGGACGGCAGGCGCGGCTATGGCCGCGATCACCTTCACATCAGGGTAGACACGCAGGATGGTCTGCGTTTCTGAGAAGGCGCGATCGCGATCACCATCGCTCGGACGGATGGCGGCCAGCTTGATTTTTGGATACTTGTCCGCAAGGCGGGCTTTGATGTGTTTCATCCATTCATTCTGGTTTGCCGCGCTGAGCGATGCCGTCACGACGGCGAACGACCCCTGGCCGTGGAGGAGCCGCGCGATTTCGTCGGCGAGAGCGTAACCGATCCCCTGCTGCGTGGCTTGATTGATGAAGAAGTCCCGCGCATCGGCTTGCGCGTCCGCATCCCAAGTCAGCACTTTGATGCCTTTCGCGCGGGCTTTGCGCAAAACCGTGGAGATGCCTTCGGAGTTCTCAACGCTGACCGCGATGGTGTCCACTCCACGGGTGATCCATCCTTCCACGACTTCGTTCTGTTTGGCGGGATCGAGATCAGTGGGGCCATCCCAAAGCAAGTCCACTCCCAGTTCGCGCGCGGCTTCCTCGGCGCCTTGGCGGCAACTTACAAAGTACGGGTCGCCCTTCGCTTTCGGCATCAAGGCGACTACCGGCTTGTGAGTGCCGCGCGGCGATTCACGCACCAGAGAGCGCACCATCCACCAATTGCTTCCGGCAACCAGAAGCGCCGCCGCGATGATCACGGTGCTCAAGACGGCCACTTGCGAGTTCTTCATTTCGATCCCATCCGTAATTCTTTCATCCTTGAACAGCTTTGAAAATTGGCCCATGCCAATAGCGGCGATGAGCAATACCCCTGTTAATACGCCTGCCAACTCGGCCGGCTTATCGGAAAGGCGCAATCCATTCTGCAGCAGGACAATGCTGAGCAGGCCGAGCAGCGTGCCCGCTATTGAGCCACTGCCGCCGAAGATAGATGTGCCGCCGAGGACGGCAGCGGTAATGGCCATTAGCTCATATCCCGTGCCTGCGTCGGACTTGGCCTGCCCCAGGTGTGCCACATACACGATGGCGGCAACACTCGCGGTGAGTCCCGATAGCGTGTAGACCAGTGATAAGCGGGCGCGCACGGGAATACCGGCGTAGCGCGCGCCTTCGGGCGAGTAACCAATGGCGGAGAGACCGCGCCCGATAACGGAGCGCTGGAGCAGCAGCCAGAACAGAACCGCCGCTACGCCAAGTAGAATTGCCTGGGGCGGAAGAAAGCCAAACCAGAAGCCCTGCCCGAAAGATAAGAAGGATTGTGGGAAGCCACTGAAATTGCGGACACCTTCTGTAATGCCTTCCGCCATACCGCGGTAGAGGCTTAATGTGCCGAGCGTGACGATGAGCGGCAGTGCCCGAAGGCGGGTGATAAGGAACGCATTGAAGAACCCGCCCAAGGCGCCGAGGCCAAGCGTGGCGAGGATACTAAGCCCAATGGACAGGCCCGCATCGTGCCACAGCACACCGAAGACGATAGCGCAGAGGCCCATCATGGAACCGGCGGAAAGATCGATTCCCCCGGTAATGATCACGCAGGTCTGAGCGAGCGCGAGCAGTCCCACTTCCCCCGATAGACGCGCTACTTCGGCCGCATTTCCTACAGTGAAGAAATTCAGCGCAGTGAATGAGAACACCGCAATTTCAAGCGCCAGCAGTGCGAGCAGCCGCCACTCACGCATGAGCGCTCTTTCCTCTTGCGTTCATGACGACCGCTGCGAGGATAATGGAACCCTGAATCGCTTTCTCCCAGAACGCATTGATGCCTGCGAAGGTCAGCGCGGGTCCGATGGTGGCAAGCAGTAGAACTCCCAACAGAGTTCCGGGCAATGTGGCGCGTCCTCCGGCAATGGAGGCGCCACCCACGACTACTGCGGCGATGGCCTGCAATTCTAAGCCGATGCCTGCGTTGCCTTGTACTTCGCTAAACCGGATGGTATTTAACGCCGCGGCGAGGCCAGTTAGAACACCCATGCCCATGAAGACAAAAAAGAACACACGCGGCGGCCGAATGCCGGCGAGCCGTGCGGCCTCTGGACTGGACCCGGTGGCGTAGAGGAGCCGGATCGCTTGCAGGTTGCAGGAAGCCCAGGCGAAAGCGGCGAAGACGGTCCCCGTCAGGATAAGGATCAGGGCTTCGCCGCCGGCTTGTCCAAGCCCAGCCCATTGGAATGTCGCCGGCAGATCCTGCACCCATTTGCCTTCCGTTGCCCAGCGCAATGCGTTTCGAAGGGCGATCATGCTGGCGAGCGTGACCACGATGGATGGAATTCCCAGGCCGGCCACAAGAATGCCATTCATTGCACCCAATACGGCGGCCGCGGCAATGCCGCCCGCCGCTGCTGCTGCAGTGGAGGCGCCCTCCTTTGCGAGAAGGCCCATTACTACGCTGGCGATGGCGAACTGGGAGCCGATGGAAATGTCGATATGGCCGGTCAGAATCACCAGGGTCATCCCGATGGCCGCGATCAAGAGGGCTGCGTTGCCGATCAGCAGTTCGCGTAAATTGGCAGGGCGGAAAAAGGATGGAGCCGCGAACAAGAGCACGGCCAATAAACCGAGCAATGCCACGCCGGTTGAGATTTCACGCGAGTAGCGCTGGATCATGCTCTTGCTACATTCCCATGGAGGCATAGCGAGAGAATGCCGTCCTGCGTGGCGTCGCGGCGGTCAAGAATTGCGGCAATGGTTCCGCTACTCATTACCGCTACACGATCGCTCATGCCGAGAATTTCCGGCAACTCCGAGGAGATCATGAGAATCGCCATACCCTTTGCGGCAAGATTCACAATGAGACGATGCACCTCGGCTTTCGCTCCGACGTCGATGCCTTGGGTAGGCTCATCGAGTATAAGGATCTTCGGATTGGTGGCTAACCATCGGCTGAGCGCCACCTTTTGTTGATTGCCTCCCGACAGGCTGCTAACCGGCGCAAAGACGGACGACAGCCTGGTTCCGAGCTTCGCGGCGAAGCTTGCGGCCAGATTGTTCTCCAGCCGGTAGTCGAGCAGGCCAGCGCGCGAGACTGCCTGCAGGGTTGCCAACGACGTGTTCTGCGCAACGGACATGGCGGGTATCACGCCGTGCCTGGGCCGGTCTTCCGGAACATACGCGATGCCGAGCCGGATGGCTTCTTGCGGGGACCGGATCTCCCGTGGAGTACCGTTTAGGAGTATCTCGCCATGACCGGCGGGAGTGAGGCCGAACAGTATCTTTGCTAATTCCGTGCGGCCGGAACCCACCAGACCGGCGAGTCCGACAATTTCACCTGCCCTAACAGTGAGATTCACATCGTGGATGCCGGCCTCCTGACAACCAAGCCTGCGCGTCTCCAATACTATGTTTCCAATTGGGATATCCCGCTTCGGAAATATCGAAGTTAGATCGCGCCCGACCATCATGCGGATCAGGCTGGAATGGTCGATCTCCGAAATGAGTTTGGTCTTAATGGAGCATCCGTCGCGAAGAACGGTCACGCGGTCGGCGATACGCGGCAGCTCTTCCAGCCGGTGTGAGATGTAAATGACACCGACGCCTCTGGAGCGCAGGCTGCCAATGGTGCGGAAGAGCGCTTCGGTTTCCCTGGCCGGCAATGAGGCAGTGGGTTCGTCCATGATGACGATTTTCGCTTCAGCGCCCACCGCGCATGCGATCTCCACAAGCTGCTGCTCGGGCATGGAGAGCGAGTGGACCTCAGCATCGGGATCGATTTGCGCACCGATTTGCGCAAGCAGGGATACGGCACGCTTGCGGTGTTCGGTCCAGTTCACCGTTCTCCACGGAGATAGATCATCCAGCCGAAGCGCGAGATTCTCACTCACTGAGAGGTCCGGGAACAACGCGGGATGCTGGTAGATTGCCGCGATTCCGAGCCCTTTTGCCTTGGCCGGGGAATTCTGTTCAATCCGGCGCCCTTCGATTTCGATGGAACCGGAGTCCATCGAAGTGGCTCCGGTGAAAATCTTGATCAGGGTCGATTTCCCCGCGCCGTTCTCTCCCACCAGCGCGTGTACTTCGCCGGGGCGAAGCTCAAAAGAGACGTCACGGAGCGCGCAGACCCCCATGTACGATTTCGAAATGGAGTTGGCCCGGATCAAAAGCACGTTGCTCAGAACAGACTATCATTCGGGTGCGGGCGGCCGGGAAAACGTGATACTCTGCGCTTGCAATGAATCTGGGAAACAAGGCTGAAATCATCGGAAAAGCGTTGGATCGCTTCGAAATCGAACTTCCTTCGTGGGGTTTTGCAAATACAGGTACGCGGTTCGGAAAGTTTCTCCAACCGGCTGCGGCCTCCAGCATCGAGGAGAAGTTTAGCGATGCCGCGGAGGTGCATCGGCTCACGGGTGTGTGTCCGTCGGTGGCGTTACATGTTCTGTGGGATTTACCGAACGGGTCCGCCAGCATTGGGGATGTGCTGGAACTCAGCGCGCGTTTCGGTGTAAGGCCCGGTTCCATCAATCCGAATGTGTTCCAGGATCAAATTTACAAATATGGATCGCTCGGGAATCCCGATGTTACGGTGCGCAATGCGGCGCTGAGCCATCTGCTGGACAGCGCGGACATTGCCACGGGTGTGGGCAGCCGCGACATCTCGCTGTGGTTCGCCGATGGGTCGAACTACCCTGGCACGGCGAATATTCGCCATCGGCGGAAGTGGTTTGAAGAGGGATTGACTAAGTTACACGAGCGCCTTGGACCCGGCCAGACAATGCTGGTGGAGTACAAGCCGTTCGAACCCGCGTTCTATCACACGGATATCGCGGATTGGGGGATGGCTCTGTTGCTGGCGCGCGCCGCGGGACCACAAGCGAAGGTGTTGGTGGATACGGGGCATCACTATCAGGCGCAGAACATTGAACAGATTGTGGCGTGGCTTTTAGAAGAAGGGATGTTGGGCGGTTTCCATTTCAACGACCGGCGGTATGCCGACGACGATCTCACCATGGGGTCGATTGATCCCTACCAGGTGTTCCGAATCTTCCACGAAATTCTGCAGTTCGAATGGGAGACGGGTAAGAGCGCCGATCTGGCGTACATGATCGACCAGAGCCATAACCTGAAGGGCAAAATAGAAGCCATGATCCAGACTGTGACAACCGCGCAGGAACTCTACTCGAAGGCGGCGCTGGTGGATCATGCACGCCTGGCAGCTTGCCAGAATCGCTGCGAGCTCATCGACGCGGAGACTTGCCTGAAAGACGCATTCTCAACGGATGTGCGGCCCGCCATTCGGGAATGGGCTCGATCGCGCGGCTTACCGGAAGATCCAATGGATGCTTTCCGGCAGAGCGGGTACATGGAGCGAATTACTGCCGAGCGCCACGAGAAGAATGCGGCGGCTATCTCCAGTTACGCTTGATGTGATGTGGATTACGATCCCGCCGACTCCGGGTAAGTCATCTTTCGCCGCAGCCATGCTTGGGCGAATCGCAGATCGTGGCGGACAACGTGGACTGACAGGCCGAGCGCCTCGGCCGTTTCCTCCGCGGTCATCCCTCCGAAATAGCGCATTTCAATCAGCCGTGCCAGCGATTCGTCTTCACCTGCCAGGGCCTTGAGAGCGCCGTCCAACTCTATAAGCTCCAGAAGTTCGATACCCGCGTCGCCTTCCACCTCCAGGCTGGTGGTCCACAAAGGTCCCTGTAGATTTCCATCATCGCCGCTGGCGCGCTTTTTGGTGGCCCGCGCCCGTGCATAATCCACCAGAACCTGCCGCATCACCCGGGATGCAACGGCCAGAAAATGGACTTCACCGGTGAATCCGTGCCCGGCGCTATCAAACAGCTTTAGGTAGACCTCATGCACCAGCGCCGTGGGCTGCAGTGTATGGTTGAATCGTTCGCCACGTAGATGCCGGGCAGCGATGCGGTGCAGTTCGTCATACAGCGCGGGCACCAGTTCATTCAGCGCGGATCGATCTCCGGTGCGCATCCGTTCGAAAAGCTGGGGCACGGGGGACATCACAACTTAGGTTACTTCTTTCAGAATCGGCATGCACTATAATGCTCCGAAGCAGCTCCATTAACCTTGGGAAGACATTATGGATCTCCCGGTGCGCCATTTGTTCCAGGAACTCGCCGACGTTCCGCGCGCGGAGCGTGAAAGGATTTTTGCGGAGCGCCAGATTGCGCCGGAGCTTCGCGCCGAAATTGAATCCCTGCTGAGCTTTGATTCCAAGCCAGGGGATTCCGCACCAGGGCGCTCTCTGACAGAGCGTGTATCCCATGCGGCGGAAGAGGCGCTCCGTTCCGGCGGAAGTGGAGAGTTGAGCTACTGCGGACCGTACCGGCTGACCCGGCTGCTGGGCTCAGGCGGCATGGGCACCGTCTACCTGGCCGACCGCAGCGACGGCGAAATTCAACAGAAGGTCGCCATCAAGCTGCTTCGCGCCGATGCAAACCGGCCCGCGTGGCACGAACGGTTTCTTAGGGAGCGTCAGCTTCTGGCGTATCTAAACCATCCCGCCATCGCCCGCGTGATGGATGCCGGCCATACCAGCGATGGCCGCCCCTACCTTGTGATGGAATACGTGGACGGCGTTCCGATTGACGACTACGCCGCCGGGCTGGATTTGCGCGATCAGCTTAGACTGTTTCTGAGCGTGTGCGATGGGGTTTCTCACGCGCATCGTCAACTGATTATTCATCGCGACCTGAAACCATCGAACATTCTTGTGGATGTCTCCGGCCAGCCCAAGCTGCTGGATTTCGGCATTGCCAAATTGCTGGACGACACACGGGACGCAACCCAAACGGTGGAGCGGCTGCTCACGCCGAATTACGCCAGCCCTGAGCAACTGCGCGGCTCTAACCAGACGACTGCCACGGACGTTTACTCTCTAGGCGCCGTCTTGTACAAACTGTTGACGGGACGGTCGCCTCACGATCTGGGCACTGAGACATCGCAAGCCATTCAGGCGGCCGCCGACGCCAGAAATATCCCGCCGCCAAGCCGGTTCAACCCAAAGCTCCCAAGCGATATCGATTACATCCTGCGCAAGGCTCTACGCCATGAGCCCGAAGAGCGGTACGCCTCCGTAGAGGCATTTGCGAACGATGTCTGCGCATTCCTTGAGTGGAGGCCGGTGCAGGCCCGCTCCGGCGACACCTGGTACAGGACACGCAAGTTCCTGCGGCGGTACTGGCTTCCCGTGGTTGCGGCGTCCGTTGCGATCGCCGGCCTTTCGGTGGGGTTATGGATGGCCAATCGCGAACGGGTAATTGCGCAGCAGCGTTTCCTGCAGGTCCGGCAGCTCGCCAATAAAGTCCTCGCGCTTGACGAGGTTATCCGGGGGCTGCCGGGATCCATCAAAGCCCGGCATGAAATTGTCGCGATATCGAAGGCATACCTGGAAGGTTTGGGCGCTGAGGCCAATACCGACCAGGATCTGGCGCTGGAGATTGGCGGGGCATACGTTATCTTGGCTCGCGCTCAAGGAATCCCCACCAGCCCCAATCTGGGCCAGTACGCCGCGGCAGAAGAGAGCCTCCAAAGAGCGGATGCCCTGATGAAACCTCTTCTCGCCGCCTCCCCTCAGAACCGGAAGGCGCTGCTGATAGCCGCGGAGATTCATCATGGCCGCATGATTCTTGCAGAAACCGACAACCGCAGCGCCGAGGCATTGGCGCAGGCGGCCGCTTGCGCCGGGCATCTGGAAACTTTGCTCGGCGCGGGTAAGGCATCGCAGGCTGAAATGACAGCAGCGGCGAACTTCTTCTACAACATGGCCCTGGCGCACAAGAACATGCATCTCTTCAATGACGCCATTCGCTACGCACGCCGCTCGATAGAGGTTTCGCAATCGCTGCCATCCGCTCAGATGCATCGTGCCATGGGATTGAGCATGATTGCGGACTCTATGCGGCTCTCAGGCGATTTGGAAGGAGCGCTGCAGGCAGCCAGGGAGGCGCGGAGCAACCTGGAGAAAGCCAGCTTCCCCAGTGAGACGATGCGCCGCGTGGTTTTGTTCGCCGTTCTCTATCGCGAAGGCACAATCCTGGGCGAGGATGGCGAGATCAATCTCGGGCGGCCGGCCGAAGCGGCCGCAGTGCTTCAGAGGGGAGTCAACTTGCTGGAGAAATGGGCGCAGGAGGATCCGAACGACGCCTCAATCCGCATTCTCTTCACATCGGGGGCGCGCGAACTGGGCGGCATTCTGCGTCATAGCGATGCGCGCCGGGCGTTGATGATTTACAATCACGCCCTGCTCCGGCTGGGTGAGGTCAAAAATAACGTAAAGGCCCGCCGGGGAGAGGCGCAGCTGCTGGCCGATTCCTCGTATGTGTTGCGGCGCCTGAACCGCCTACACGAAGCCAAGGACAGGATCGATGGCGCCTTCCGGCTGTTGCGGGACACCAAGGACTATCCCGCTGACCGAATCAAGCCAGATGGTGAGGCCGCTTACGCTCTGCGGGCACTGGGCGATCACCTTGCCGAAACGGGCCAGCCGGAGCACGCCGCGGAAGTCTACCAGGAACTGCTGGACAAGGTAATGGCGTCGAAGCCGGACCCTCAGAATGACTTGCGCCACGCCACGAAGCTTTCGCAAATCTACGGGGCGCTTGCCGGTCTCCATCGCCGCAACGGCCAGCCCGGCAGCGCGGAAGCACTATCCGCGCTGCGTCTCGAACTGTGGCGGTACTGGGATACCAAGCTTCCGCGCAACAGCTTTGTCGGCCGGCAGCTCGAAGCCGCACGGCTTTAGACCCAGCGGTATTTTCTTTTGCGAATTTTCCCCGCGAATCTCGCTTCACCAAATAGAGAGAGTTGCGGACCCGAAGGCAACTCATTATCCGGAGGTGTTATGAGAAACGTTGTTGTGGTGTGCTGTCTTTTCACGGCGATGCAGTGCAGTGCCCAATTGGTCGATCGCACCAGGGCTCCCAATCCGATCAATGAAGGAATTGCCAAGTCGCTCGAGCAAGAGATTGGCGCGGGCAGAGGCGATTGGAATACACCAAACTCTTCTTCCTTCCTGATTCAACGCGATCCCTTCCGGGCGATCCGCCGCGGGCGGCAACTGTTCCAGCGGAAGTTCCAGCACCTGGATGGGGCCGATAGCACCTTCTACGCGCGGGATGGCTCCGGCGCGGTGGACAAGAATCTTGCCATCGGAGCGGGGCTTACCGATAGCTGCGCCGCCTGCCACGGAAGGCCGCGCGGGTCGGCGGGCTTCGGCGGCGATGTAGTCACCAGGCCCGACAGCCGCGACGCGCCGCACCTTTTCGGGCTTGGCCTGAAGGAGATGCTTGCCGATGAAATTACGGCCGAGTTGCGGAGTCGCCGCTCGGCCGCAATCGCCGAGGCTGCCGCGTCAGGCGCCGCGGTGACGCGTCCCATGACCGCAAAGGGTATTCAATACGGGTCTATTACGGCGAAGCCCGATGGCAGTGCCGATGCATCGAAGGTCGAGGGAGTCGATCCGGATCTGCGCGTGCGGCCGCTTTTCGCTCACGGCGGAACGGTGTCCATTCGCGAATTCATCGCCGGAGCCATGAACAATGAGATGGGGTTTCAATGTTGGGATCCGGACTTTACGGCGGCTGCTACCAATCATTCGCGCATGACTACTCCCGCCGGAATGGTTCTTGATGGGAAAGCCGACTCACTGGAGCCACCTCCCGATCCGGACCCTTCGAAGGTGCAATCCGGCCAATTGCCTCGCAATCAGATGGCGACCGCGGTTGTGGATTACCTGGAGCTTTACTTACTCAACTACTTCAA
Source organism: Bryobacterales bacterium (assembly GCA_038200305.1). Lineage (GTDB taxonomy): Bacteria > Acidobacteriota > Terriglobia > Bryobacterales > Bryobacteraceae > JANXXV01. Next base: position 12,359 of record JBBPYD010000238.1, on the reverse strand, counting down.
GCCCGCGCTGTACGAACAGACACCCGCAGTCAAGCAAGGACGGCTGACGTTTGAGCAGATCGGCTGCAGCGGGTGCCATATCTCCGATCTGCGGATCGATAGGGACAGGCGCGTTGCGGACGTTGAGACGGTGTACGATCCGGACCGGGGCAACTTCAATCATCTGTTCGGGACGGCTACGGCGTTGATCAATACGACGGACGATCATGACGGCTTGCCCGCGCGCAAGACGCCGAAACTGGAGCCATTTCTGGTGAAGAATATATTCACGGATTTCAAGCGGCACGATTTGGGGCCGGGTTTCTGGGAGCGCAACTATGACGGCAGCTATCAGAAGCTGTTTATGACGACGGCTCTGTGGGGAGTGGGAACCACGGCCCCGTATGGCCACGATGGCAGAAGCGCGAACCTGACTGAAGCGATCCTGCGGCATGGAGGCGAAGCCCAATCCGCCCGCGATGCTTTTGCCGCGCTGGCCGATACGAGCCGCACTGAGCTTCTGGAATTTCTACGGTCGCTGGTGCTGTTTCCACCGGACGATACCGCATCCACGCTTGACCCCGGGGACCGCCTCGCGGTGGGTTTCCCGCAGGTAAAACATGGCTCCATTAAGCTGACGGTGCTGTTTAACGATCCGGCGGATATTGAATAAACCAACGGCTTGCGTTCGCGTGATAGACTCCCATTTCTGGATGGTGGATGGCATCTACGGATATGGCCACCGCTAATTCTTAACGGAGTCTATCAATGCGACAGCTTCTCTCTAAACTCGCCTTTTGTTTAGTTTTCTCGCTCCCCGCATTTTCGCAATTTGAACTGGGTTCCATTGCGGGGCTGGTGACCGATCCTCAAAAGGCTCCCGTAGCCGGAGCCACCGTGGATATAAAAAGCCTCACCACAAACGTGAATCGGCAGGTGACCACTTCAGCAAGCGGCGAATATAATTCATTACCTCTGCAGCCGGGGCGCTATTCCATCACCGTACACCAGCAGGGCTTCCGCGATCGTTCGGTGGAGGTCACACTCGGCGTGAGCCAGCGGCTGCAAGCCGATTTATCGCTCGAACTCGGCGCTGTAAACGAGCAGGTGGTGGTTTCAGCCTCGGGCGGGACCATCGAAACGGCTTCGTCCGAAATCGGACAGGTGCGTGCAGCGAAGGAGATCGTCGATCTTCCATTGAACACGCGCAATTTCACTCAGTTGGTCCAGCTTGCGCCAGGAGTTCTCACGGGCGTGGGAGGCGCTTCGGGTTTGCTCGGCTACACCAGCGGCCGGGGGACCAATGGAGCAGTGATCAACGGGGCCCCGGTGGAAGACGTTACTTATTTGATCGACGGTATCAACAGCGTGGATACAGACGCGGGCGTTCTCATCTTCTTCCCGCCCGTGGACTCCATCTACGAATTCAAAGTGCAAACCAGCTCGGCCCCCGCGGCGTACGGAGGAGGCCAGGGAATCATCAATGTGACGTACAAGTCCGGCACGAACGAGCTGCATGGCACCGCCTACGAGTTTCTGCGCAACTCGGCGTTCGACGCTAAGAACTTTTTCGATTCTCCCATTAATCCAATCCCGCCCTTCAAGTTAAACCAGTTCGGGTTCAACCTTGGCGGGCCTGTGATTATTCCGCATCTGTTCAACGGTAAGAACAAGCTCTTTTTCTTTGCCGACTACGAGGGCAAGCGTGTTCGCCAGGCGCAGACATTTCTGAGTACGGTCCCGATTGCCCCTTTCCGAACCGGCGATTTCTCCGCTCTCCTGCCCAAGACTGTTCTCCTAGATCCGCGCACGAACCCACGGACTCCCTTTCCGGGAAACGTGATACCACCCTCCGCAATCAATCCAACGTCCGCCCGTATGATCGCGCTCTATCCGCAACCGAACCTTCCAGGCCAGATCAATAACTTTCTATACAACCCCGTGCAGACGAATCAAGTGGACCAGTTCGACATCCGCTCCGACTACCGGACTGAGAAGTCGTCAATCTTTGGCCGGTTCAGCTACGAGACTGCCGACACATTCAATCCCGGGAATCTACCCGAGCCCGCGGTGGGCGCAGGTCCGGGCCGCCCTGGCCGCGTTCTGATTCCGAGTAAGCAAGCCGTGATCGGCTACGGGCGCTCTATCGGATCCGCAAAATACTACGAACTCCGCCTTGGCTACTCCCGCATGATTCAGGGCATCTACGATTCCGACACCAAGTTCCCGACCCTTGCCGAGGATTTGGGAATCCCCAATGCCAACGGCCACGGCGCCGCTCCCGGCTTGTCCACCACAAATATCAGCGGAATGACGGGCCTTGGGGACGGAGCGGGCAGCCTTCAAAAAATCAATAACAATTGGGAGATCGATCAGGCTTTCAGTTGGGTGCATGACCGGCACGAGTTGAAATTCGGCTTCGATTACATGTCCCGGCGTTTTGCCTTCATCTCGCCGGGTGCGCCCGCGGGCTCATTCACGTTTAGTGGCGTGTACAGCGGTTTCGGCCTTTCGGACTTTCTGCTGGGCCATCCCATTACTTCGCGTCTGGATGTGTCGCAGTTCTTCAACTTGCAGCGGTTCTACTATAGCTGGTACGTGCAGGACAATTGGCGCGTGAATTCAAAATTCTCGATCAACATGGGCTTGCGCAACGATTCGATAACCTCCTGGAAGGAGCGCCACAACCGGCTCGCCGGATTCGTCCCCACCAACGGTGGCACATTGGTTCCCGTGGGCACCGAGCCGTTCACTGGAGATTCTGTGCTGAAGGGCCGCCCGATGCAGTTAGGGCCGCGCCTGGGCCTTGCTTATACACTTACACCGAAGACGGTGATTCGTGCCGGCGGCGGCATCTTCTATAGTTTCAAGACGGTCACGTCAGGCAATTCGCTGGCGAAGAATGCTCCCTTCAGCGGAACACTTCTGACCACCAACGATGCAAGCAACTTCGCGGGCGCGAATCCGATTTCCGCCGGATTCCCCGCGGATCGCCCGGCGGTGTGGCCCATCCAGGGCAGCGGCTTCTACTACTGGCCGCAGGACGGTAAGACCTCAACCATGTATGAATGGAACGTGAACGTGCAACGCGAACTGGCTGCGAATATGGTGGTGTCGGCCGCCTACGTGGGTGGAAAAGGAACGTATGTGGATGTAGTAGGGCTAAACATCAATCAGCCGTTCCCAGGGCCCGGTGCTGTTGTGAGCCGCCGTCCGTATCCCAATTTAAGCGACTCTACCGGCGTGGTGCCGTGGGGAAACTCGGTTTACAATTCGCTGCAAACCACGTTTGAGCGGCGCATGGGCAGCGTGCGGTTTTCCGGATCGTGGACGTGGGCGCACAGCATTGACGACACGAGTGGCGAATCGAGTAACAGTCCCATTCAGAACTCACGCAATCTGGCGGCGCAACGCGGCAACTCGACGTTTGATGTGCGGCACAAGCTGACCGTAAGCGGCACATACGAACTACCCTTCGGCAAAGGGAAGCGCTGGTTGAGGGCCGCGCCAAGGCCACTGGAATGGATTACCGGCGGGTGGCAGTTGAACAACATCGCAACCTTCATGACGGGACTTCCTTTTACGCCCACCATGCAGACAAGCAATTTGAACACGGGCAGCGGAACGCAGTTTCCGAACCGCATCGCCTCTGGCGTGCTGCCATCGAGTGAGCGCTCCATCGATCGCTGGTTCGATTCCTCCGCATTTGTGGCGCCCGCTCAATACACGTTCGGCAATTCCGGCCGGAACATCTTGTACGGACCGGGTACGAAACAGATCGACATCTCATTATTCAAGAGTTTCGCGTTTGCCGAGAGGCGCCGCGTGGAATTCCGCGCGGAGGCATTCAACGCGCTCAATACGCCGCAGTTCAACAATCCAAACTCCAGCATCGGTTTTACCGGAGTGGGCAAAATCACCAGCGCGGGCAGTCCGACGGTATACCAGCGCACGTCACGGCAGATCCAGTTGGCTCTAAAGATCTATTTCTGATATGCCGTTTCCCGTTCCCCCGCCGGCACCACCGGTGAGTTATAGCCGCCACGTGGCTCCGATTTTTGCGCTGCATTGCAACGGGTGCCATGGCGATGCCGGCGGCCTGGACCTGCGGGCCTATGCGGACTTGATGAAGGGGGGCAATCTGGGACGGGTGGTAACGCCAGGAGACCCGGAGCGCAGTGTGTTGGTTCACTTTCTGGACGGCCGCCGCGGCGAGGCGCAAACTATGCCGCAGGGGGGAGAACCGCTTACCTCCGATCAACTGGAGACGATCCGCCGTTGGATCGCTGAAGGCGCCAGGGACGATGCCACGCCTACGCGGAAGTACACGTTCACCGTACCGAAAGTGCATCTCGCTCGGGGGAAAGCGCTTCGCGTGTACTGCCGGGTAAACACCGAGTCGTATCTGATCCTGACGGTTCACGATTCGCGAAACCGTCTTCTTTTAACAGAAACCGCGTCGATCAAATCGCCGAAGGAACAAGTGGATGCGGGCCAGCCCGGCGACTTGATCTGGTGGGATGTGAGATCTGGAACGGGCTGGCCGAAGTGGATCAATCTTGAATTAACCATAGAATATGCGGCTGCGGAGCCACAGCATACGGAATTCTTTGCTCGATAAATTCCCGGTTTCGCGGCCATGTCTCACAAGATGAAGTCAAATGTTTTCCTGGTTGGTTTTGCCGCGGCTCTGTTGCCGCTTGCGGCCGATGCTCAACCGGTGACAGCCACCGCCGCGATGAGAGATGGCGTGAAACTGGCGGCGGATGTTTATCTGCCGGCGGGTGCGGGGAAGTTCCCAGTGCTGGTGAGCCGGTCGCCGTACGGCAAGGGGGGCGAACGAAAAACCGCTGAGTTCTTCGCTCAGAACGGGTACGTCTTTGCCGCGCAAGACGTGCGGGGACGCGGCGCATCCGAAGGCCGCCTCTATCCGCTGCGGGACGAAGGGCGCGACGGTTACGACACCATTCAGTGGGCAGCGGCGCAACCCTGGTCAAATGGCAGAGTGGGCACGCTGGGCGCGTCGTATCTGGGCATGGATCAGTATGGCGCGGCGATTCTAAAGCCGCCGGCCCTCGCGGCGATGTACGTCGCGGTAGCCGGATTCAGCTACTACAAGGACGCGGCATACCGGGGCGGAGTCCGATCGACCGGCTGGCCTGTCTGGCTGCTATTTTCCGCATCCACCAGCCGGAAAGCGGAGAGCGATCCGGAGTTGAAGCGGCGGCTGACGGCCATCGTGAACAACCCGGACGAGTGGCTCGCACAAACGCCAAAGGACAGGGAACAGATCTTCGACGGCTTTCCCGATCAATTGGAAGTCTATCGCGATTTCTACCAGCATCACTCGCTTGACGGCTATTGGAACCAACCGGGGTTCAACCCGGGCGCTTACCTCGGGCAAATGAAAGACGTTCCGATGATGATGGTGGGCGGATGGTACGACCCGTTCACCGACTCCATGCTGGAGGGGTTTACCAGACTCGCGGGGTTGCAACGATCGGAAAAGCGTATCCAGGTGGGTCCATGGCCCCACCCGTATGGCAAGCCGTTTTGCGGGCAGGCGGTGTTCGGGCCGCAGGCGGAACTCGACGAGCGGAACCTGCAACTGGAGTGGTTCGATCACTGGCTCAAAGGTGCTCCATGGCGGACGCCGTCGGACCCGGTCCGCTACTTCCGCATGGGCGGAGGAGGCGCGAGCGTCAAGGACGCCACCCACATCAGCCCTGGCGGCGAGTGGCGCACCTCGAAAACCTGGCCACCTGCCGGAGCCACAAAACACACGCTGTACCTGAGCGCGGAACGTACCCTCAATGACGAGCCAAGAGCCGCTGCGAAGCCGATCACCTACACATTTAATCCGGAGCACCCCAATCCGACACTGGGTGGGCGCAGCGGTCCAACGTGCATTGTGAACCAGTCAGTGGACCGGGCGGACGTGATCTCGTTTACCGGCGTTCCTTTATTGAGGGCCGTGGATGCGACGGGTCCGGTGCTTGCACGGCTGTGGATCTCATCGGATCGGCCCAGCACCGATTTTACGGCGCGGCTGATCGACGTGTACCCGGATGGCTACGCAATGAACCTGGCTGAGGGGCAGATCCGGCTGGAGCCGCTGCGGCCCGGCAAGGTGCAGGAAATCACGCTCGACCTGGGGTCGACGAGTAATCTCTTCGAGAAAGGGCACCGGATCCGGCTCGACATTTCGAGCAGCAGCTTTCCACGCCTGGAGCCCAATCCAGGCACCGGCGAGGCGGGGATGTGGTTGAAGCGGGCGCCGGCTACGAACTCGCTCTACACCGGCGCTAGGTTTCCAGCCTACCTGGAATTGACCGTGCTGCCGGATTGAGGCGCCGTGCTGGTGAGAATGCGCACCGGCCCTTCCAGACCGTTCGGACGAATGGTGGGCAGGCGGTCGAGTTCCGTCTTGTAGCGCAATCCCCAACTGCCTTTTGGGTAGATGGTATCGCCCTGGGACTGCCACCCCGCGTTTGAATTCGCAACCCGGATCTTCAGATGGTTCACGCCCGCGACGGCCTTGCCGCCGAGGTCGAAGCGGAAGGGACGCCAGACACGTTCCCCGAGCTTCCGGCCGTTGAGCCACGCTTCCGCCGCAACGCCGACTTCGCCCAGATCGATTGCGAGCGGCATGGCCGCTTCTTCTCGAGTAAGCGTAAAGTCCGTCTCATACACCGCGGAGCCGGAATAGAAGGCAAGCGACGAATCGGTCCAGGATTGCAATGAGAAGCCGACTGTGCCGGATCGGAATTCGACAGGCTGCTCAGGGATGGGAGCCGGCGGCAACGTTACGGTGGTTCCGCCCTCGACGGCCTGGCCATTTTTCAGGGCGACGGCGCCGGGCGGCACTTCCACCGTGATCACGTTCTCCTCATGCTCGATGGTGGGAGTTTTGGACTTATCGGCGGCATAGCTGAGCCCGTTGAGCGTCTCGCCATCTTCGCCAATGATCCGGAACAGAAATGCAGTGGGAACCATGAGGCTGGGACCAATTTTGAGAAGCACCGTGTTCCACCCTGCGCTCAGGCGGATGGGCGTGGTCTCGGCCCATTCGTCCCGCATTAGCAGCCATTTCGGGTGGCGATGGACACGGAGGACCTCGCTGCCGTTCCACCAGACCGCGATGCTGTCGGCGAAGGCGGTTCGCAGCTTTGCTGGCTGCTCCTTTGGCGAATAGACGTTCGCGTATGCATAGTACACGCCCATGGCCCGGCTGCCGCTCAATGCCAGCGCGTCGCGGAGCGTCACGGAGTAAGTGGGAGACTCGATCCACTTCCATTTCACCGGGCCGAACGCACCGGGGTAGGAAGCATCGGCGCGAAACTCGCGTTCCGGCGGGTAGCCGCGATAGAAGCCCTGGTGATCGTCGTAGGGAAACGGCCCGATCAGCCACCACTGGCGATTCGACTTGCGCTCTGGAGCCAGCCACACGGGCTGTCCGTCCTGCCTGGCATAGGGCACACGAAGGGTGGGCGCGTCAAGAGTGAAGCGCCAGTTTTGATTGGGAAGAGTCTTCAACGCCGTCCATGCCGGCTTAACGGGCGGCGCCTTCGGCAAGCCGGGAGAGCGAACGGCAAAGAACCCATCCCAGGGATCCAAATGCATACTCACCTCCGCGCCATCGCTTATGAGTGCCGACCGCTCACCCGTCTCCGCATCCCACTTCTCAAAAGCGCCAGCGCGTGGGAATCGCATCCGGATGTCGCGAGCTTCGGCGGAATCATTTACTACCCAGTACCAGTCAACGCCGCCGCTGCGGCGATGGGAGAAGAAAATGTGCTCCGGCCCGCCGCTGACCACCTCCGCTTCGGGCGGTTGGACTGCCGCCAGCCGGCGCAGGATAGGCGCGAGGTCGCGCCGGATGGCTTCCGGAACCTGAATCTGTTCCAGATAATCCAGGTGGTCCATGAAGGGCGGATGCATGCCGGCGGGAAAGCGCTGGATGCCAGCGCCGTCAAGGCCCGCGGGTTGAGATCCGATGGCGAGCACGACGCCGCCTGCGTCCGCAAACTCGCGGATCTTGCGGATGGATGACGGCGCGAGGTCAGTCATGGGCGGCAAAATGAGCACGCGAAAGCTCTCGCCGGAGAGTTGCAGTTCTCGACCGCGAATGGCGGCCGCGCTCAAATATTCGGAATCGAGAATGTGATAGTCCCAGCCCTGGCGTGCAAGTTCCAGCCGCAGGGCCGTGTAGAAGTTCTCAGTTTGATCGGTGAAGCTGTTCCAGACCAGGTCGCGGTGCGGCTTTTGCGTGAACAGTTGAGAGGAGTTTGCAAAGGCCGTCTCCCGAGGGTAGTAAATGGCTACGGGAGCGACATGGACGCCTTGCCCGTTCATAAACTGGGCGCGGTTCACGTACTCGGCGTAGTGCCGGAAATAGCGCCAGAAGGGCTGTCCGAGGAACCATTGGGGCGGCCATGTGACTTTCCGCTGGTCATAGTCGAAGTAGGGAACCAGCCGGTCGGCGCCCCACAGGATCGACATGTTGGTTCCGAGGCGGGCCTTCTCAAGAGAGAAGAATGTAGAGTGCCCTTGCAGTCCCTGATTCTCCACGACAAGCGGTTTACGGTCGAAGTGGGCCACCGACACGGCTTCCTTGAAGTCGAGCGGCATGCGCGACCGTTCGAGCAGTGCGTCGATCTCAACCAAGCTTCCGGCGCGCCAGTGACGGAACATGTCACCCGCCTGGCCCACTTGAATGAACATCTGTTCCTCATAAAGGGAAGTGGCGTGCTGGAGTTTGTGGCGCCGGCACCACTCGGCTACCTTGCCGGTAAACGAACTGACGTAGAGGTGGGAGATGGTCTCCAGATAGTCACGGCGAACGTCCTGCGCGCGGCGGCCGCCCGCGGCATCGTGAACCAGTAGCGGTAGAACGGCGCGCAGATCGTAGCCGTGGCGCTGCTGGAACACGTCCCACAGCCGCGGCGTGTAGGCGATGGGCGATCCGTAGGAGCCTTCGTGGTCGGCCAGCGTGAGCTGAAGCGTGTTGCCGAAATAATCGGAAAAGCGGCTGGCGTACTCGCCATAGACCAGTTCCAGGTACGTATCCACGGCGTTGGGATTGAGCAAGTCGACGCGCGTGTTGTGGCCCCCGGTGGACGGAACAAGTTCGTATGACGTGACCAGCCATTTGCCGGCGGGCGGCTTCCAGCCGGCGTCAACCAACCGCAGCGTGGCGCTCTCGGGTTGGCCCGAACCATCAACGCGGCCGCCAACGGTGAAGATGGCGTGTTCCAGCCGGGCGGGCGCGGCGGCCGGACCTTCCACTATGGACTCGGTGTATTTGAGGCGCATCATCCGGTATTCGGGATGTTCAATGAGAACGCGGCTCAGTTCCGGCTTGCCGGCCTTTACGTCCCAACCGTGACCGCTGGGCCAGTCATATTCGTCGGCGAAGTTGAGCGTGAACTTCAATTCCCTGGCGATAGCCAGAGCGGCTCCAAACTGCCGCCAGTAGTCTTCCGAAAGATAGCGGATCTCCATGCCGTCCCAGGGAAACACCACGGCCTGATAAACACCCTGATCGATCATCGCCTGTATCTGGCGGCGCGTCTCCGCCGGTGTGATGCGGCCGTTCCAATACCAGTACGGCATTAGTGAATTTGCGCGCGGTGGACTGACGAACCGGCGGTAAAGGCTGGCGGCCGGAGGAGGTTGCTGGCCGGCTAATGCGCCGGCCAGCAGAAGCGCTGCGAGCAGTCTAGAAATCAAAGCGAAGTGCTACCTGCAGACGCCGGGGATCACGAGCGCTTGTCACCTGGCCATAGGTGCCGCTGCCCAGGCTGGTGCTGACGCCGCTCCAATTGGTGTGATTGAGCGTGTTGAAGAATTCACCCCGCAGACTCAAGTGCGCCTTCTCCCGCACCGGGAACTGCTTAGCGAGTGCGGAGTCGAGGATAACGAACCCGGGTCCACGGATCACGCCGACACCCGCGTTGCCGTACATACCAGCGGCCGGCGCGGCGAATGCGGAGGTGTCGAACCAGCTGGCTTTGGTCTGCTGGCCGCCAACCGGAACGCCGGTGGCATTCGGGCGGATGGCCAGACCCGCAGTGGGGAGAGAAATTCCAGGCGTGAGCGCAAGACCGCTCTGGGCGGTGACGATGCCGCTCAGTTCCCAGTTTCCGAAGACCTGGCCCCAGAAGTTCTTCACGTTGCGCAGGAAGGGCAGCTCATAGATGTAGTTCATGGTGAAAACGTGTGCGCGATCGTAATCTTCAATGCCGCGGTCGGCGGACCAGTTGAGCGGATCCTGAACACGCATGTCACGGCGCGTTTGGGCCTGTCCGAGAGCCTTGCTCCAGGTGTATGTACCCTGTAGCGCAAGGTGATTCGCGAAGCGCCGCTGGAAGGAGGTCTGCAGCGAATGGTAGGTGGACGTCAGGCCCGAATTGAATTGGGTGATGCTGCCATAGCCGGTAAAGGGCCGGAGCAGGTTGCTGTTGAACCCCGAAGTATTGAGCTTAGGGTCGAAATTGTAGCCGGCGGGAGTGATGCCAAAGACCGGCGCGTTGCGATCGATCCAGACCTCCCAGTTGGTGCCGCGCGTGCCGACGTAGCCGGCCGAAGCCAGAAACTGTCCGGGCAGTTCCTTTTGCAGCGTGAAGCTCCAGGATGCGACCATTGGTCTCTTGAACGTGGGTGAAAACGCGTTCAGCGCCGTGGGGCGCGGCGCGTTGGGAATGCCACCGCTCGGATCGTCAAGGAAGACATTCTGCAACTGGATGTTCTGGTTAAACGGAGGATTGTTGACCAGCGAGCTTTGGTTTGTGCCGCTGTTGAGATAGGACAGGCCATAGCCGCCACGGATAGAGAACTTGCCGTTGCCGGTGGGGTCATAGGCGAAACCGAAGCGGGGCGCGGGACCGAAGAACGTATTTGCAAAGCCCCGCGGTACACCGTTCTGTTCGGGTAGCACGATTCCATTTAGCGGGTCATATGTGGGGCCGGGCACCAGGATACCGGCCGGACTGATGGCCGGGGCCTTGCCCGGATTGAATGCGGAAGGCAGGAACGAACTCATCAGGTTGTCTTCCACATGCGTCATCGGAATGATGAACATGCGGAAGCCCAGGTTGAACGTGAGCTTTCGCGTGGCGCGCCAGTCATCCTGAAAATAGCTTTCCGTTTGCACGAACGCGTAGGTGCGGGTGAACAGTTCCTTGCCCTGTGTGTACGTACGGGCCGAGCCGAGCAGGAAGTCCGCGATGGGATGGTTAGTGAATGAGCCGTCGAAGTTGTAGTTTCCTTGCGTGGTGTTGAAGGCCGCCTGAGTCTTGTTGTACTTGAGGATCGACACGCCGGTCTGAAGTGTATGCTTACCCAGCACATAGCTGAAATGATCGGCGAGGGTGAAGTTGTTGTCGCGGGCAGGACGCAGCGGCAGTAGGTTGGCGCCAATGCCGGCCCATCCCTGCGCGAATGAGATGACAGGTGTCTGATTGAGCTTGTTGGCGCCCGCAAAGAAGTCCTTGATATTGAGACCGGCCGGCCGGTCAGGCGACGCGCCATCACCCTGGAAGAGCAGGTTGATATCGAAGACCTTCTGGTAAAAGCTGAACTCGTTCACGCTGCGCGGACTGAGTACGATGCTGGAGGTCGCATTGATGACGCGGCCTTTAGTGTTCTCATATTGGCGCAGCACGGGGAGCGGAGATCCGCCGAGACCGGCATCGGGTTGGAGGACGTTGATGGCGTCGTTCGAGACAACGAACGAGAAGCGGATGCGGTCAGTAACGTTGTGATCCACCTTCACCGTATCAGTGCGCGTGTCGAGCTTGGCCACCCCGTTGTTGATGTAGTTGAGGAATCCGCCGCTCGAATAGTTAGGCAGCGGGATATATGTCTTGAGCAGCAGGGCGGCGTTTGCATCGATGCGGTTGGAAGGGATGGTGTTGTTAGGGAACGGCTGTCCCGTGGTGGGATCGAGGAGCGGGCGGCCGGTGCGCGCCACCTCCGACTGGAAATTGCCGCCGCGCAACGCATCGTTCGGCGTTGTGGTGAGACTGGTAAGCGCGTTTCTGCGCTTGCGCCATTCCTCATTCCAGAAGAAGAACGTCTTATTCCGGCCGTGGTTATAGTGCGGCAGCAGCACCGGACCGCCGATGGCGAAGCCATACTGGTTCTGGCGCAGCGGAGGATTGCTCTGGGCGAAGAAATTGCGCGCATCCATGGCGTTGTTGCGGAGATACTCGTAGGCGCTGCCGTGGAACGCGCTGGTGCCACTCTTGGTGACGGATGTGATGACGGCGCCGCCGGTGGTGCCATAACGGGCGCTGTAATTCGCCGTCTGAATCTGCACTTCGCCGATACTGTCGATGGGAGGCACGTGAGTGTTCGCCTCGCCGTTGCCGACGTTC
>JBBPYD010000237.1:0-12087 GCA_038200305.1 Bryobacterales bacterium | reverse complement strand
TGGCCATTTGGCCGCTAATATTCTTTGTGCTCGGTTGTGTTCAATTTTGTGTTCAGCCGGTTTTGGGGCAGACAGCCACCGGAACCGTAATCGGTCACCTGACCGACCTTTCGGGTGCGGTTCTTCCGGGCGTGGAAGTCACCGCCTTGAATCCTGAAAAGGGATTCACTGCACGAACCGTCAGCGATGAACAGGGAATCTACCGGTTCTTCTATCTGGCTCCGGCCACGTACAAGTTGACATTCGACAAGTCGGGTTTCAGCACACTCGAACGGGACGGACTTGCGCTTCGCTCAAACGACACACTCACCGTGGACATCCAGATGAATGTTGGAAGCGTGACCCAAAGACTGGACGTCAGCACCACTCAGCCGCTGCTGGAAACAGCAACGTCAACCACGGGAACGGTGCTTGCCGGAAGCCAAATGAACAGCCTGCCCATTATGCAGCGGTATACCTGGATGGCGATGTATATGATGCCGGGTGTCACCAGCATGAATGGGTTTCACATCGCCGGACAGCGTGACCGGGGGATCGGCTACACCATGGACGGCATCTCAGGAACGGAACCCATCCGTGGCGGCGTCTCCACCAACCGGATTATGTCCACTACGCAAAACGCAATTGAAGAAGTGAAGATGGTGACCACGGTTCTGCCGGCCGAAAACGGGCACTCGGCGGGCGGGATGCTCAGCACAACATATAAATCCGGCGCCAACCGGCTGCATGTGGAATCGGAAGACCGCTACGTGAACAACGCGATGCTACACCGCGCTTACTTCAATCTGGGCAACGCGCCGTTCGCTTACCATGAGCTGGCTGAACTGGTCAGCGGACCTGTCTATATACCGAAACTCTACAACGGTAAGAACCGGACGTTCTTCCTGTTTGGATGGTCCAGGCATGACGAGACGTACGATCAGTCGCTGTTTGCCGATGTGCCAACGGCAGCCGAACTGAATGGCGACTTCTCCTTCAATGGACTGGGTTTCCCGATTTATGATCCGGCCACCACACGCAAGGATGCCAGCGGCAAGTGGATCAGCGACCCTTTCCCCGGCAACATAATTCCGAAGAATCGAATCGATCCGGCGGTTGCGAAGTTCCTCGGTCATCAGCCTTGGAATCTTCCTAATAACCTCGGCGGATCGGGCCAGATCGATGCGACGGGGCCCCACTTGAACTACGGCGCAAATAGCACGTACACATCGCTGCGGACCCGCTTCGATATCAAGGTGGACCACAATATCAGCGACAAGAACCGGATGTTCGTCCGTTATTCCCAGGTGGAGAACCGGTCGCGAGGCAACGGCAACGGCATTGCGTTGAACTGGCCATTGCTGGATGGAAACTTTGTGCTGGCGCCAAGCGATCAGATCAATGGCGTGATTTCAGACACACACGTTTTCAGTCCTTCCCTGGTGAACGAAATCAGGCTGGGAGCCAACCACCGCAAGGAGTCGCGCACGCCTCCCGGTCTCAATGAGAACTGGGCGCAGCAACTGGGCATTCCAGGCGTAAGCGGAGCAACGTTCCCGCAACTGTACGATTCCAACGCCAAGCCGTTCTATAGCGCTACTACGCCGGGCGCGCCCTATTACCAGGCGGACGAGAACTATACAGTTCAGGAAAATCTCACTAAAGTGATCAACCGCCACACCTTCAAGATGGGATATGAGTTGATGCGGACCCGCGCTAATGTTTTTAGCCAGTCGCTGCCCGGCGGTGTCTTCCGGTTTGGCGGCACCAGTCTGCCATTTACGCCCGGCACCGGGAACGATTTCGCCGCCTTCCTGCTTGGCTCGGTAGTGCGCGCGGACTTTAGCACCTATCTCGCAAACTGGCTACCCCGATGGTGGAGTCATGCGGCGTATTTCCAGGACGATTGGGCCTACAGCCCAAAACTCACGTTTAATCTTGGAGTGCGATGGTCTTACGAAAGCCCCTTCACCACCAAGTACGGACAGCAGAGCCAGTTTGATCCGAACGCGACGGACCCGCTTACCGGGATGAGGGGCGCAATCACTCATCCGCCGGGACTGCTGGGCAACCGGAACTTCAAGCACTTCCAACCGCGCGTGGGCCTGGCGTACAAGATTTCAGACAAACTGCTTTTCCGTGGCGGATTCGGGTTGACCACGATCGATCTCTTCACAACCGACTTCAATCAGAATTTCGAAGAATACTCGACCAGCGTGTCTGTCCAGCAGCCGAGTGGTGACCCACGCCCTGCCTTCTTCTTGAGCCAGGGACCGGGGAACGTCAACTTTACGGTTCTGCCGAACGGGACATCGCCCTTTGTCGGCTCCAATTACAGTGCGCGCAACGCTACCCGTTACGATCCGGCGCTCAGCAATTCATATGCAATGAACTGGAACGCGACGCTCCAGTACCAACTTGGCCCGACGTGGCTGGCCGAACTCAGCTACCAGGGCTCAGCCGGCGTGGGTCTGTTAGAAGAATGGGACACCAACACGGTCCCTCTCAACTACTCTTCCGACCCGGCCGTCTTGGGCAAGGTCTACCAGAATCCTCAGGCTTATAAGCCGTATCCGAATTTTGGACCAGTTTATCAGTGGGGGAACTTCGGCCATTCCACTTATCATTCCGGCACGATCAAGTTGGAAAAGCGCTCCTCGTACGGACTGACTTTGACGAGTTTCTACACATTCTCAAAAGCCATTGACGATTGCGATAACGACGGGTTGTGTACGGGAGAAACGTTTTACAACCGCAGCCTGGAGAAGGGCCGCGCGGGGTACGACATCAGAAACCGCTCGGTGACCTATCTTACCTATGAACTGCCGTTCGGGAGAGGCCGCAGATGGATGCCGGGTGGGGGCGCGAAGGACTACGTGCTTGGCGGGTGGAACGTGTCGGCTATTCAGACGCTTCAGTCCGGCACGCCGGTGACCTTCACTCTGGATCCCAATGGCAGCCCCTATCAATATCTTCCCGGAAACGGCGTGCTCCGGCCCAATCAGATCGCGCCGAACGACGCCCTGATTGTCCCTAACTACACCATTGGGGACCGCTTCAACAATAACCTGAAACATCCGCTGTGGAACATCGGTTCCTTCGCAAATCCGGCTCCTTTCACTGCCGGGAGCCTTGGCCGCAACACGATTAATGGGCCTGGTTTGAACTGGACTCAAGCGTCACTCGCCAAGAACATTGTCATTAAGGAGAGGTACACGTTTCAGGTGCGCTACGACATCAATAACATCTTCAAACAGCCAAACTTCGTCAATCCGAGTTCTGTCGTCAACCTCAAGAATCCGAGTTTGTTTGGAAAGCCGACGGGAACTACCGGCGGATGGTGCTGCGAAGGCGGGCAGTTCGTCAGCACATTGGTTCTGAAGTTCGTTTTCTGAGTGAGGATATTTGAGGGTTGACCGCATCGTTTTAACACATGTCCGCGTGCCGCTGGTGGAGCCGTTCCGCATAAGCTCCGGCGCGGTGGTTGAGAAAGATGGAATTGCCGTTGCCGTTTATTCGGATGGATTGACCGGCTATGGGGAATCCTCCCCCATGGCCGGGAACTTCTATTCCGGCGATACCCCGGAGAAGTCGTGGGACGAACTCTGTCACGTGGTAGCGCCGGCGCTGATCGGCCGGAGTTTTGAGTGCCCTGAAGATTGGAACAGAGCGCTCGACGGAATGCCGGCGGGCAACTTCACGAAAACCGGAGTGGAAACGGCATTCTGGGACCTTGCCGCGCAACGCCTGAACAAGCCGCTTCACGAACTGCTCGGCGGGACAGCCACAGAGGTCAGGTCCGGTCTTGCGGTGGGTCTTTACGACGATGTTAACGACATGTTGCGGACCGTCGAGCGGTATCTGGCGGATGGCTACCATCGGGTGAAACTGAAGATCGAGCCGGGCCGCGACGTGGAGATCGTGAAGGCTGCCCGGAAACGTTTTGGAAATATACCGCTGTTCGTGGATGCGAACGCAGCGTATTCACTCCAGCATCTGGATGTGTTTCGAGAGTTGGATGAGTTCGAGTTGATGATGTTCGAGCAACCTTTCGGAACAGCAGCCCTGGAGGAATCCGCGGAGTTGCAACGGCAGGTGCGGACACCGGTGTGCCTGGACGAAAGTCTGCACAGCATGGGTCAACTGAAGCGTGCGATCGAGCTTGAGAGTTTTCGGATTGCAAATTTCAAGATACAGCGCGTCGGCGGCTTTCACCACGCTTTAGAGATGGTTCAGATCTGCCGCGAGCACCAGATTGCAGCTTGGGTGGGAACCATGCCGGAGCTTGGAATCGGCCAGGCGCAAGGAGCCGCTCTAGCCTCGCGGGAAGAATTTGTGTTTCCAACGGACGTGGAAGCCAGTACCCGCTGGTTTCGCGATGACATCATCTCGCCTTTTCTGGAAGTTCACCAGGGCAACATCACGCTGCCAACATCACCGGGGTTGGGGTACAGTATCGACCACCGGAAAATCAAGGAGTACGCGATAGCATCTCGTAGTTTTCCGGACTGATCTTATGGAACGAAGAATCTTTCTCGCCTCTCTGGCCGCTACTTTGAGCGCCGCCGCGGGCCGCTTGCCTGCTAACCGAAATATTAAATGGGCCGTCAGCGCCGGCTTGTGGTCTCACTACCCTGCCGGTCCGTTTACCGGCATCTTAGATGTGATGCGCGACACGGGCTTCATCGGGGTGCGGCTTACCGGCTATCCCGGCATTCTGAAGACTTACAGCATGACCGCTCCACAACTGGAGCGTGAAGTTTCCAAGCGAAACCTGCAGGTGGCGACCATTTCGTTTGGCGGACCTGTCCATGATTCTTCGCAGCATAAAGCTGTTGTGGAGAAGGCACGCGAGGCCATGCGGTTTCTTCAAACTTTCGGCGCTAATCACCTGGTAGTGTTTCCACCTGGCCGAATAAAGGCCGGCGAGGACGTGGATGCCGGGTTCCGCTCAATGTGTAAGGGCTTCAACCTGATCGGCGAAGCTGCCGGTGAGATGGGTTTTCGGGCCGGCGTTCACAATCATTTGGACGGAATGGTGGAAGGTCCGGCTGAAGTGGACCGGTGTATGGAGTTGACGAACCCGAAGCTCTTTAACTTCTCGCCTGACACGGGCCATCTTCACCTAGGTGGAGGCGATGTGGTGAAGACATTCCAAAAATATAAAAACCGCCTGATCTTCATGGATTACAAGGACGCGCGCTGGACGACTCCAAAGACGGATCTGGTGCTTCCAAATGGAAAGATTCACAAGAAGGATTCTTCGGAAGCAAAATTCTTCGAGAGCATTTATGACTTGGGCGATGGGGATATCGATTTCCCGGCTTGCCATCGCATCTTGAGAGAGATCAATTACAAAGGTTGGAACTGTGTGGATCTGGACCGCACCCGTAAGGGTCCGCGGGCCAGCTACGAGCATTGCGATCAGTACATCGTAAGCCGGCTCGAACCTATTTACCTGTAACAAGGACGTGTTGCTTATGAGTGAACTTATAAATCGCCGTATCGTTTTGAAATGGGCCGGCGCTCTGCCACTGCTTGGCTCCATTGCGGCAGATTCGCTATGGCAGAAGGCCAGGGCCGCGGTGACCAAGGCGGCGCCCGGAAACGTTTACACCAGAATTGGAGTTCGCCCGTTCATTAATGGACGTGGCACGTGGACTTATCTGAGCGGTTCGCTCGAATTGCCGGAGGTCCGCGCGGCAAAGCAGGAGGCCGCGAAGCATTTCGTCGATATCTTCGAGCTGCAGCGCGCCGCGGGGAAAAGGCTGGCGGAGCTTTCTGGAGCTGAATCCGGCATGGTGACCTCCGGCGCCGCGGGCGCGATGGCTTCGGCCGCGGCTGGCTGTATGGCGGGTACGGATCCGGCTAAAATCTGGCAGCTACCCGATACCACCGGCCTCAAAAACGAAGTGATCATGTTAGGGGGCAGGAGTGCTTTTGACAGCGCGTTGCGCTTGACGGGAGCCAAACTGGTGGTGATTCACAAAGTTGAGGAACTCCAGCCGGCCATCAATTCGAAAACCGCCATGATCTACACAACGATGTTGGGAGAGAGATTGCAGAAGGCTGCCGCCTTCGCTAAAAGTGCGAGTGTGCCTCTGCTTCTCGACGATGCGGCCGGCATTCCACCAATCGAAAACCTGAAAACTTATGCAAAGTTGAATCTGGACCTTTACTGCTTCAGTGGCGGAAAGGGGCTGGGTGGACCCCAGTGCTCCGGTCTCTTGCTGGGGCGCAAGAATTTGATTGAAGCCGCGCTGGCGAACACCAGTCCATGGGAAGGAGCCGTTTGCCGCCCCATGAAAGTAGGCAAAGAAGAGGTGATGGGCCTTCTGGCAGCAGTGGAAGCCTGGAGCAAGATGGATCTGGAAGCTTTGAATCAGGAATGGAATCGCCGGGTGAAGCGCATTGCGGCCCTGGTGGAAACGGTTCCCGGTGTCACGACGGAAGTGAAGATTCCCGAAGGAGGAAACCGGTATCCGACCTTGACGGTCCGCTGGGATGAAGAGCGCTGGAACTTTACAGTATCGGACTGCGACAGGCAATTGCGGGAAGGCGATCCTCGAATTGAAGTTCTGACCGCATCGAATCCGAGCCTTGTGCCGGCGGTAGAAGGGCACGATCCGAAGACCCCGCGGACGAACCGGTTGCAGATCATTTCCATGACGATGCAGCCCGGTGAAGAATTGATTGTGGGCCGCCGCCTGCGCGAGATACTCAACAGCGCCCGGAAGAACGCGAAATCCTGATGCGTACCGGTGTCTTTTTTCTACTTGTCTTTTGCGCCGCCGCTCAGACCCGCTACGACCTTGTGCTGAAGGGCGGCCATCTGATCGATGCTAAGAATGGCATTTCCGCCGTTCGCGACGTGGCGATTTCCCAAGGGAAGATTGCTGCGATAGCGGAGAATATCCCTGCATCCAAGGCCCGAAGGACCATTGACGTTTCTTCCTTGTATGTCACTCCTGGCCTGGTGGACATGCACACTCACGTCTTTGCCGGTAGCATGGGGCGGGAATATACGGGCGAAAATTGCGTTCGCCCGGACGGCTTCACCTTCCGCACGGGCGTAACCACGGTGGTGGATGCCGGCAGTTCCGGCTGGCGGAATTTCGGCGAGTTTCGGGATCAGATCGTCAATCGTTCCAAGACGCGTGTTTTTGCCATGCTCAATATCGTGGGCAGCGGAATGGGCGGACGCCCCGACGTGGAGCAGAACACGAAAGATATGGACCCGATGCGCACCGCCGAAGTCGCCCTTCGCCATAGCGATGTAGTGGTTGGAATCAAGGTGGCGCACTACGCCGGACCTGAATGGATCGCTGTGGATCGAGGCGTTGAGGCGGGGAATTTGGCCCACATTCCGGTGATGGTCGACTTTGCTACTTTCCGGCCGGAACGTCCGTTTCAGGATCTGGTTCTGAAGCATCTCAGGCCCGGCGATATCTACACCCACCAGTATTTATCCGCCGTCCCCATGCTGGACGAGTCCGGCCGGTTGTTGCCTTATCTGCTGGAAGCCCGCAAACGCGGCGTGATCTTTGACGTGGGTCATGGCGCGGGAAGCTTTTCTTTCCGGCAGGCGATACCGGCGGTGAACCAGGGATTCATACCAGATTCCATCTCCACAGACCTGCACGTGGAAAGCATGAATGCCGGAATGAAAGATTTGCTGAACGTGATGTCAAAGTTTATCAATATGGGCATGACGCTCGACTCAGTGGTGGCCTGTGCCACCTGGCATCCCGCGCGGGAGATTCATCACGAGGAGCTTGGGCATCTTTCGGTAGGAGCCCCCGCGGACGTGGCGGTGCTGCGTGTTGTTCAAGGGATTTTCGGCTTCATCGATTCCGCGCGTTTGCGGCTTCGCGGCACCAGGAAACTGGTAGCTGAGATGACGTTGCGCGATGGCAACATCGTCTTCGACCTGAACGGAATGGGCAATGCCGACTGGAATGCAGCGCCTCGAAAATAGGTTAACGCCTAGGAAAGTCGCTGAATCGTCACGCACATCGATCTTTTCGGCGATTGATTCTGGCAAGTTCTATTTTCGAATTCGTAGAAAATTCTTGCTTGTCCCGCAGTCTGTATGCATTAGTACTTGAAGATGAAAGTTGACCCAGAGGCCCTGAAGCTTCCGCTTGCGCCAGCGCCAGATCGCCCGGCAGTATCAATTGTCCGAGAATCTGCTGCCCGGCTGCTCGACCGAAACACATCGACGTTGCGGCCCGCCAAATTGCCACTGCGCCTCTGTCGGCGATCCAGGCCATCCCGCTCTGGTTTCTGACCTTCAATTGACCTAGTTCGTTTCACAGATACGACAGCAGCGGGTTGCGGCTTCCGCTCTTGACTCCTGCATACCACTTGCAGGCGGGATAGCAGAGCGCTACAACGAAGATCCAAATGCACCAGACGACGCCGAGGCCGTAGCCGTATCCGGAGGGATGGCCTGCAAGAACGCCGCCCTTTGGGAAATCTGTTAGCCACCATTGCCAATCTCCGCCCGTTGCGGCCGAGACGACGAGTGCCAGCAGATGAACAAGTGCGATGTGCAGCAAGAAATAGAAGAACGGAACACGACCATACACTTCCAGCACGCTTCGCGTTCGCTTCAAGACCCTCCGGGCTTCGGCGGATTCAATAGCGGCCATGACGAGCGCTGAAATGCCTAAGGTCGCGAGCAGGAAAAGCAGCGAAGGCGGATACTTTTGCACGTTAAAGAAACATAGCAGCGTGCGCCACCAGTTCGCTTGTGCAGTCCATCGGTCCGGGTCCCCATAGAGGTTGCTCCACCGCAGCAGGAAGAATGCAGCGAGCATCGCCGCGCCCGCGCGAAGTTCAAATTGTAGCCGTTGATCTCTACTTTTGAGCCAGACGCTCCCAAAGGCGTACCCCAGCGCCATGACTCCAACCCAAGGCAGGAGTGGATACGCGACGATGATGATCGGTGGACGAATCGGTGGGCCAGCGATTGAGCCTGGAACGTGCAAGAGGCACCATAACCAGCGCAGGAGCCCGGAACTTGCCACCGTTATTCCATCAAGTGCATTGTGTCCGAGGATCAAGAGCGCGCCGATCATCAGATTCCAGCGAACACTCAAGTGGATGAGCGCCGCCATGATCATCATTGAAGCGCCGACGGCCCAGATCACTTCGAGGAGTTGCACATTCCACTGCCAGTGGAAGTTGAAGGTGAGATGTACAAGCGTCACCTCAACGATGATGAGCCAGAGTCCACGAGTGAGGAGGAAGTTAGTGACTTGGCGCTTGGTCTTTCGCTGCTGCTGAAAAAAGATGGATGTGCCGGCGAGGAATACGAAACCCGGAGCGCAGAGGTGTGTCATCCAACGCGTCAAATACAACATGAAGGTCGTGTGCTGTGGGTCCAGAGGATTACCTGCCCAATTCGTGAAAAACTCGCGCGTATGATCCAACGGCATCAGAACCATGACTAAGCCGCGGAGTACATCTACGGCGCTCACGCGAGTTCGAACGGCGTGTGGTGGAGTGGATATTGCGATTCCGGTGCTTACTGTCGAAGGGCTCATACCTTTACATCGTTAGGCCGGCGGCGATGTTACGCCGGCAACCGCTTCTGGAGTCTTGCTAAGTTTGACCTGCTCGTGGCGGCTCGCTATCGAGTCTGCGATTACCCAAGCCGCTCCAGTCAAAGCCAGATTCATCGCATTGCCACCCCAAACCATGTGTTCATGGGGGGCGGCGAAGAGTGATGGCGCCCAAATCAGAGCGCCGAAGGTAATAAGCATCCCGGTGAGCAACCGGGACGCGAGAACAGCTAGAACTCCCGAGAGTATTGCGATGCCGGCGAGCAGGTGAAAAATCCCGGTCGCCACGGCCCAGAACTGTTGTCCTGGGGGAATCCACGCCGGAACCATTCTGGCAGTCTCCTTTAAGAGCGAAGAAGTGATCCAGCGCGAACGAAAGCACGCAAATGCCATATAAGAGACGACCGATACGAGCCGTTCTGGCTGCCCATGCCGAATCACCCAGCGCCAAAGATGCGTAAAGGACCAACGCCGCAGCTACAAGTGAGAATTGTTCAAGAAATCCACCCCAAGTGGCAAAGATCTGCGGATTCCCAATCACCCGAGGCAACCAGAGCAAGGCAAAGACGAAATACAGGATGGCTAGCACCACAATGCCAGCCTGAGCGATCCGACGCCATTGGATCGAGGCTCCCGCCAAAAGCAAACTCACAGCGGCAATGTAGGCAAGTGCCGTGCGATGGGGAGTGGTAGCCGGGACTGGCTGCCAAACAGTTGCGAAGTCGCCCCAGACCAGGCCGACGACACCAAGCGCCATAGCGCCCAAGCCGTAGACCCGAATGCCGAGATTTGAGTATCTATCTGTGCACGACAGCAGCCTGCCGGACCTTTCTTCAGTCTTCTCCAGACGGCCTCCTCATCCTTCCGCAATTCTGATACTACACCTGCATTGGTACACGCGCTAGAGCCATTTTGTGGTGATATCCTTGGACCAATAGCGGATTGCGTGTCCAAAAATATCAGCTCGCTTGAACTAACACTGGGTAATCGTCCGAAACATCAGACCATAACGGATTGGCTCTACGCAGAACTGCGCGGCGCCGTACTTGAAGGTCGGCTGAGCCCCGGAGCGAGATTGCCTGCCTCGAGAGATTTCGCCCGGCAGCATCGCCTTTCGCGGGGTACGGTTGTGAGCGTATTCGAACGGCTGCAAGCTGAGGGATACCTCTGTGGCCGCGTCGGATCAGGTACGTGGGTGAATGATCGCGTCCCGGCGGGCCGTCCCATTCGGAAAGAGTTTCTAACGCCGCCAGCTTATGTCCGCCGGGTGATTTCAGCTTATGCGCGGCCGAAGCCATTCGTTGGTATGGCTCCACAGAAACGCGTCGTCCCTTTCGGAATGCGAGATCCGGATCTTACGGAGTTCCCCGCCAAACTTTGGGGAAGTATTGCGGCTCGGCGAGCACGAACTTTCACGTCATGGTTGCAGACGGAAGATGACGGGTGCGGATATCGACCGCTACGTGAGGCGCTTGCAGCCTACTTGGGATCGTCGCGTGGCGTAAGATGTACGCCCGATCAGGTCATCGTCATTTCTGGAGTGCAACAGGCGTTAGATCTTCTCGCGCGTCTCCTGCTGAAGCCGGGCGAGCCGGTATGGATGGAAGATCCCGGATACTTCGGAGCTACTATCGCGTTCGGCAACGTCGGAGCGAAGATCATTCCGGTACCGGTAGATGAGCAGGGACTGTCCGTGTCCACCGGGATCAGAATGTGCGCCCACGCGAAGGGAATGTATCTGACACCGGCTCACCAATTCCCGCTTGGGATGACAATGTCATTGGAGAGGCGTATGGCAGTACTGAAGTGGGTCTCGCGCGCCGGCGCTTTCATCATCGAAGATGATTACGACAGCGAATACCGCTTCGAAGGAGCGCCAGTACCCGCGTTGCAAAGTCTCGATCGAAGTTCGAACGTTATCTTGATGGGATCATTCAGCAAGCTACTTTTCCCGTCACTGCGGTTGGGGTACGTTGTTTTGCCGCCGTCTTTGGTCGATTTCTTCTTAGCGTTTCGGTACGGAACCGAGTTCCGCGCTCTCAACCTCGACCAGGCGGTGCTATGTGACTTCATCGTAGGTGGGCACCTTGGACGCCATCTGCGCCGAATGCGTGACCTGTACGCCAGGCGGCTCGCGACGCTAATCGATGGAGGGCGCCAATACTTAAAGGGGCTGCTTGAGATTTCCAGCGTCAACGCCGGCCTTTACACTGCAGCATTTTTGAAGAATGGGATGACCTCGCGACAAGCCGAGATGGCAGCGGCTGCGCACGGTGTTGAGGCGATAGCACTTGACCGATTTACCTTGAAGCGTCCCGATCCCAAAGGAGTGCTCTTGGGTTTTGCTGCTTTTGATGAGGTCACGATTCGCAAGGGACTAATCCAGCTAGCTGCGGGGCTGAGCCAACCAAATGTTACCCCCTAACAGGATGCTGAAAAAAGGCTTGCCGAAGGTGTTACGCTCTGGAACAGATTTGCGTCTTAATGTTTCAAGCTATGCGCGGCCACGACACCCAACAAAGCACGATGTTCAGTTATG
>JBBPYD010000236.1:0-5615 GCA_038200305.1 Bryobacterales bacterium | reverse complement strand
CACGCTATCGATGTTGACAAAGTAGTTCGCGTCCTGAGAAGTGACGTAAAAGTACACTTCGTGTGGAACTTTCCAAGGTTCCATGTGCTCGTGAAGAAGCTGGTTTGGGAAGTAGAGATGCCACTCCGAAGCGCGGATCGCGTCGATGGTGTTGTTGGCTGCCATGCGGTGATCCGTTTTGTGCCAGCGCACGTATGCCGAACCGGGATCAATGGACATTACGACATGGGGGCGAAATTTGCGGATAATGCCCGTGATTTGTTCCACCAGATCGAGTGGATTAGCATACTCGAGCATGCCGTCATGAAATTGCAACCAGTGGATGTTGGCTTTCGGAATTCCGATAATACGGCAGGCCTCTTCCTCCTCGCCCATTCTGATGCGGGCCAAGCGTTGGCTCGTCATCTCGCGATCGTATGATCCCTTGTCATCGTTCGTGTAAAGCACGATATGGATGTTGTTCCCGTTTCGGGCAAGCAGCGCTAGTGTTCCGGCACAACAAAAGGTATCGTCATCGGGATGTGGCGTGAACAAGAGGATCGTTTGGCCATGAAGCTTTTCTAGTTGGAAGTTATCGGCCGCAGATACGCGGACCGCGTATCCGACGCACGCCATCACAGCAAGGTAAGACAATGACCGGAAAGAGAACATGATTTTAGTCTCTGGAACTCGAACGCTCACTGCTCAATTGAGCGTTACGTGTTCGAGTGAGTACGAGTATACACAACACTGGCTGAGTCATTTTTAGATCCGAAGCGGGAATTTCGGTCTGCATGTAGGTGCGATGAGCCCGCCGAGGCGAAGCCGGCCAGATCACCGTCTTTGGGAAGGAACGGCCGTACACGGTCCATCGCCTTGCCCTTGCCGCTGTGGTCAGAGTTGGTAACACTCCGGGGAAATGCAGGCACGGAGGATCCGGTGTTCCCGTCTCGAAGCGGAAAGCCGCTAGACCGCGGGCGCGTCCGCATGATCGTGCGCCGGGCGGCCAAGCGAGTTGGCATAGCCGACGCTATCAGCCCGCATTGGTTGCGCCACGCACACGCTTCGCATGCCCTGGACCATAGCGCGCCGATTCACCTGGTCCAAGCCACGCTCGGCCATCGTTCGCTGGGCACAACCAGTGCGTACCTGCATGCACGGCTGGGCGATTCTAGCGCGCGGTTCCTAAAGCTCGAAAAATATTCGCTAGAATCTGGTCGATTTCGCTTCCCTTCCTCTCGCACCGAAGTGATGAATGTGTCGACCGCATCTAAGCCGCGGTCAAGGAGAAGTATGTTCACGATCGA
Organism: Bryobacterales bacterium; assembly: GCA_038200305.1. Taxonomy (GTDB): domain Bacteria; phylum Acidobacteriota; class Terriglobia; order Bryobacterales; family Bryobacteraceae; genus JANXXV01. The sequence continues at coordinate 4,329 of JBBPYD010000236.1, read as the reverse complement.
CTCAGACAACAACATCACGGCGCTCGCCGGGCCCTCGGCCAGCGCCGACGAATCGCAATCCTTTTCCAACGCAAAGGAACTGGCCAAGCTCACCGCGGAATGGCCCGCCTCCCGCTTGGTCGACACCTGGAACAGCTTCGCGGGTGTAGCCCCGTTCGACGACCTGAAGTCCGTAAAGAAGTTCACGGACCGGAAGGCTGCAGTCGCCAGAATCTGGAAGGCGGTCGAGCGTCTGTCCCCAGACGTTGCGCCACAGGGGACGCCTGCGCGAACGGAGAGGAGCCGGTCGAAGAAGTCCCCGGCCAAGGCTTCCCGGCGCGCACGGGCGCCAAAAGTCGCAACCGAATCGCGCACTAACAAGAAGGCGGAAGTGATCGCCCTGATGAAGCGCGCCAAAGGCGCGACTTTGCTTGAGATCATGGAAGCCACAGGCTGGCAGAAACACACGGTTCGCGGTTTTGTAAGCATCATAGGCAGCAAAGGCGGGGAGAAAATCGAATCCGCCAAGAACGCGGCCGGGGAGCGCACTTATCGATTAGCGAAGTAGCCGGCCCGCCACCGACACCAACGTCTAAAGGTAGTCTCCAATACGCTTCCGGTTCAAGCCCCGGCGGGTATCTTTTCTCGTGAGCGAGTAACGTGGTTATAGCTTAGCTCTGCCGGCCACTATGAGTGCGCTCTTGACTCTCGCCGTAACTCGCATCGCCGTTCTGATCTTTCTGTGGATGGGCAATGGCTCTGTCCAGACGCTTGGCAACCGAGTCGTGCACCCAGTGACCGGTCGTGTGATCGCCGGCACGATGAGCGTTGACGGCGCAGACTGGCTCGATCGCCCGGAGAGGGAACGCGAGGAACAGCCGGAAAAGGCGATCGCTGCGCTTCACCTCGCTCCAGGGATGAACGTCGGTGAGATCGGCGCGGGGACCGGGCGGTACGTACTATGCGAACGATCTTCAGACCGGGATGCTTACGCGCCTTGAGAGTAATGCTGCCGTTCAGAACGTCACGAATGTCCAGACGTTCGTGGGAACTGAAACCGATCCGCGGCTGCCCCGCGGCAAGCTCGACTACGTGCTCATGGTGGATGTCTACCACGAGCTTTCAAAACCTCAGATTATTCTCCGCAATGTTGCCGCAGCACTGAAACCCCATGGCAAGCTCGTCCTGCTCGAATTCCGGAAGGAGGATCCGAACGTTCCCATCCGGCCTGAGCATGAGATGACGGTTAAAGATGTGAAAGCTGAGTTGTCAGCTGGAGGATATGTCCTGGACCATTTAGTAGAGACTTTGCCCTGGCAGCACATGTTCTTCTTCCGGGGACCAGCCAGGTAGCGTTTTACCAATCCAAGCACGCGCTACTGAACCGCCGGCGAAGCGGTGAAATCGCGCTGGCTATTGCAACCGACCAGCAGCAGGATCCAGCGGGACCCTGCCCAGGGGCCGAAGGTATGAGAATACGAGACGAAAAAGACAGAGAGGATGCTGAAGGTCCAGATCATCAGCGGGACCGCAGATGCCGAATTCTTCGTCCGAGCCGCACGCGTGAGCGGCTCCGGTACTGGCTTCACATCCAGACGTATGAAGACTGGATGAGTTCCCGTTCCCACCGAAAGCTACTCTAGGATACTCGTGTGATACCGGTTGCTACGCGAGGATTGCTGAGGACTGCGCAGAATTCGATTCGCCGAGAATGTCGCCAACTGAAAACCTTGCGGCCCTAGCGGTCCCTCCTAGCGCGGTTTTTAGGGCGGAGCTGCGGACCGCTGCTCTGGGAAAAACTGTAATCGGAGTTGCGTGTGTGCTCTTCACCGAATCGCCGGCTCCCCTGGCACCTCGCGATCACCAGGGGCCCGGAGATCGGTGGCCACCTTCGGGCATTTGGTTCTCAAGGCTCTGGGTAGGAGCACTCATGGGTGAGACTTATTGCCGCCCGGAACGCGCAATGGGGCGTTCGATCTCAGTTACCATCGAAATCAATTCGCGGCGTGGCGGCTCGCGTCTGGCGTTTGGATCGCCTGGGTCGATCACTGGCTATCCTGTCGTGAACTTGAAGGAATTGGCAGAACTGTGTGTCAGCTTCGTCTCTCTTTACCGAGGTACTAGGCCTCACAAGGCAAACAGGCCGGGCGATGGCGGGGCTCCTGGCCGTGTTCGGAGTTAGAACGCGAGATCTTACGGGAGCAGGTCCGCGCTGGTTTTGGTGAGGCATCGCAGAAGGGCGAGCGACTTAGACGGCGCATAACCGCGTCAAATCGGGCAACTATACCGTATGGGCGTCAGCGCGGCCGAGGTCGCCCGCCATTGCAGATCGGACGTATCTCGGTACGCCGGCATTCTCCAAAATACGATCCGATAAACACGCCAGCCCGCCTGTAACGGCGTGGCTCAGGCCGAAAAGCTATGGAGGCTCCGGTTGGGCTGAAGACCTGACCTATGAGCGCGGAGCTTTTCGCCGCAGGACCAAGGCAGCCTGAATGGCTCCGCGAAAAAGCTCTTGCCTGGCGGGGTCCCAAGTCGGATACTTCGAATCGATGCTGGTACACGTGTCCTGGAGAGTGATGCCTGCGTCGATCAGAGCCTGCGCCCGATCCAACAGCTGATTGTCAATGGGGGTATGCACTTCGGTCCAGGATAGAGCTTTCGCATTAAGGATCGAACGCAATCCGGAAACAACGTCCAGTTCGGGGGATCTAGGTTCCTGGTAGTCCGGCCGCGTGCGGCGATTCCGCGCCGCGAGGACTTGGCCCACCAGCAAGAACATCGCGACAAGATAACCGATTCCGAAATACACCTGCAAGAAATCCCGGCTGGCGTCCTCTTGGAACGAGGAGTAAAGGTACACAATCAGGATCGTGGCCAGGACCATCACTCCAGAGAGGAAGTACTCATAGAAGGTGGACAACCCACGGTCAAGAGACTTAGGTTCGCACAGAGACTTCCGGCTTTCGGTGGGCAGCTCCGAAAAGCGCTTCGGCCGGGCGGTCAGCATTCCTAAATAGGTCCTGCTTGAAAGTAGTCTTTTGCCCATTCCGGCTGAGCCATTTCATCAACAAGTACAAGGGGGACGCCAGCACGAACAAAATCAACAGAAGAAGAATGGGTATGACCACCTGTGCCACCAGTTCGCCCAGCGTGTTAACGATGCCGTTCCAGATGGCGTCAAAGAAGCTCTGCACGTGGCTAAAACACCTGATCGGTGGGCCCGTAGCCTTGTTTCACTCGGGGAGCCAACTCAATTTTACAGCCTTTGGTGGTCCAGCAAAAAAACTGGGGAGTGCACACGGGACAGATACAGAGGCGAAGGATCGATGATCGCAAATTCCTCAACTTGTAGTGATTGCATGCCACAGGCTTTACAAGACCTGCGCGACGACATGCCCCAGTCTAATCGCTCCGGAAAATCATCAAAACCGCGAATTGCAAGACTATGCAGAGCAGCAGGTCCGGTCCGCGTTCCTGCCAACCGGCCGGTGTGGAGCGCAGAGGAAGCACAACTTTCCGCAAAGCGAAAAAATCCGCGCGTACCACTGCTCATCAAACTGCCGCATCAGCATGGCTCGGTAACTTACGCGGCCCCCCTGAACACCGTTTTGATCCATGATCTTTTGATCCGGTGGATGCAAGGCACGGATCCGACGCTCGAAGGCGTTCGAGCGTTTCTCGATCAGAACCGTTTGCGATTTCCTGTCCTCAGAACCACAGCGCCATAAGCACCTTGCCTGACCGGCATCTCAAGCGAACGCGCACTTCGTACTTCGATTATTATCAGCGTTCAAGAACGCATTTAGCTCTTGGAAAGGATTGCCCGACACCCCGAGCGGTGTTAGGCCAGGGGAAGATTATCCCAATTCCCTGCCTGGGCGGTTTACATCATTGCTATAAGCGCATCTCAGCATAGTGCCTCCCGCAGATGTGATTGTGGCGAACCACAAGGCTGCACCTAACCGGAACTCTGGTAGTGACGGGCCGTGGTGTCGGATCACCATCTCACTTTCTTGTCGAGGCGGACCGACCACCCTCCCCTTACTTTCGAACTAAATCTGTGATAGCCTCACTGAGCATCCAGGGGGTTCACATGATTTGCAACTTCTTTTTTCCTCTCTCGAAAGTTAGATTTATGCGAGCAGGGATTCCTCTCCTTGCTTTCTGCGCTTCCCCTTACGCTCGCCTCATTGGTCAAACCATCGACACGGCGATTCTCGGCACAGTAGTCGATTCCGGAGGGGGCGCAGTCGCAAACGCCACAGTAACCGTAACGCAATCAGGAACGGCTTTATCAAAACTCGGCCACACGGGAGCAGACGGAGGGTATGAATTTCGATATCTTCT
>JBBPYD010000235.1:0-5846 GCA_038200305.1 Bryobacterales bacterium | reverse complement strand
TAAGGATGATTCACCTTCTCGATGACTCTGACGATAAAGAAGGCATCCTCGGTGACCAGATCGTCGTTTTCCAGATTCACAACAACATTCTTGACGGCTCCGTATTCTGCGACCGGGCGCAGTCCCGCGGCGGTCAACTGCACATCCGGTTTGACGTTGTCTGCTCCCGCAATATGGTAGCGGATGCTCGGAGACCCCAAAACAGTGGCAATGTCTATCCACTGTTTTGCACGGTCGACCGCTCGTTTACGGGCGGCAGTGTCAGGATCGTAAAAGCTGTCTCGGCCATCCACGGGAATGTTGATGACGTGCGATCCCGCTTTATCCACGGCTTCTCGAAACTGGTGCAGGTAGTCCGACTCGGTAGAACTGAAGTGACTGCTTAGCGGCTCAATGTTGTAAATGCGGAATTCTTTGACGACGTGGGCGGCAAAATTTTTCAGATCCATGCCGGGCTGCGACTTGTCACGATACTTGTTGTCGGCACTCTCGAGATAAGCGCGGAAGGGCCAGGATGCGACAGCAATCCTTTCCCGTACGGCAGTGGGAAACTTTATGTGCGGAGCACGAGCATCGGATCCGGACGCAAAAGCTGCAGGAATTGCCTCGGCGATGCCGGCGGCGGTACCCACAACCACTGACCATCTAAGGAACGAACGTCGCGAAATATCAGTCAATTATTTCTCCTTGGATTAGAACGAAGCTGGTACGACGAAGTATACGGTTTCCGCATAACTTTGCCTGCGAGTGTCTACTTGCTGGTTTTCTACGGCGGCTCTTCTACTGCCAGGTCTATCCTACCTGCTGGTTCCTGACGCTTTTGCCGGCGATTGAGAAAATCCGCGAATCATGCAATGCACCAGCCGATCGATCTGTTCGGCGGCCAACTGATCGCCAAACCCTGGCATGCCGTGCTGGGTACCGTTCTTCACGGCATCCAAAAGTTGGTTGTCGGTATGGGCCTGCTGCCAGGCCGAATCAGCAAAGTTCGGCGTATGCCGCGACGGGTCGCCGCGTCCATCGCTGCCGTGACACATGGAACAGTTTCTTCGAAAAACCTGCGCGGTCTCTCCACACTGCGGCAAGTTGGGGGTAGTGGAAGGAGTCGGCTCAACCGCGGCTGCAGAATCGACGCTCGCAGGATGTGCGGCGGCTGATGGCCCAGGAATTACCCTCACTCGAGCAACCGGTTCCCCGGGGTTTCGCAGACCAAACGCGTACACTGCCCCGTCGTGGGTGGTAGCAAGGATCTTTCCATCTCCGACGGCCAAGCCGGAGAAATGCGTCCAGCCGGATATGGCGTTCCCACTCGACCAAAGCTCTCGGCCGGTGCGCGCGTCTAGTGCGTAGAGAATTGCGTGTCCACGGTTGAGCTGTTCGCGGCCAGTGAGGATCTGGTTGATGTCGCCGTTGTGGACCTGCGACGGATCTTCGCCGGTACCCAGCACAAACACAATGCCGCCCACGATCGCGGCCGGATCTGGGACCGCGATGTCATGAGAAATCCAGGCAGGTTCAAGCGCTGGTCCGCCGTCGGTGCCGGCCACTACTTTGAAAGCCATGATGCTTCCCATGCGAACCGGACCACGGGCCAGCGGAAACCGTGCCGCGTCGGTGGGAGGGCCCCACGAGGGAACATACAGCCATGTATCTCCCGCAGGATCTTTCCACACGCTCATCGCTCCCCAGATTCCATTTTTCTCAAATGTCTGTTCACGGTTGGTGAAGCGCAGTGAAATGTAGGCCGCCACTGAATGGTCAGGTCCTGACATCGATGCAGTATCCAATATGTAAATTGCACCTTCTTTGCCGCCGATGGCGGCAAGCACGCGGTTGCGCCAGCGGAAAATCACTGGAGTGCTGGTGCCCATGTCGAGATCTTTTTTGGTCAGATACTCCCAGATTTTTGGCGTGTAATAACCGGCCAGTTGAAGGGTACGCGGCGCGAGCTTGAGGACGGTGTCGCCAAACGCATTCGCGTCGGGATCGAATGGAGCGTCCCCTGCCGCTCCGTAAATGTATCCATCGAAATCGGCTGAGGGACCGCCTCTTCCCCAAATTCCGGCACCACAAAATGAACTGGTACACGAACCCGCGCTGTTGAATCGGACCACGGGTCTTCCCGGAACATCGGGATTCAGGGCAGCCACTCCGGAACGCACATTGTTGCAGTCCTGCGAGAGGCTGGTATACAACACGCTGCCGGAATAGTTAAGGCTCCACATTTTGGAGAAAGCCGGAACAAAGTGCGTGGGCGGGATTACCGGACGTCCTTCGCTGAGCGATAGCGTGTGCAGCCGGCCATCACTGGCAATCACGAACACCCGGGCACGGTCGGGATCGATTACCGGCGTAGCATTCAGAGCGAATGGGCAGAGCCAACTGCTCGGTCCGGGCGGCTTTTCTTCGCCAGCCACTTCGGCACGCCAAACTAGTTCACCGCTCTCGGCGTCGAGTCCAAAGACGTGGTCGGAGCTTCCGGCCACGATGACCAAGTTTCGTTGTCGGCTCGGAGTCGCCACGCCACGCACAATCAGGGGGGCCGTTAAACCATTCATGGAACGCGGCGCATTGGGCACAACGGTTTTCCAGAGCAGCCCGAGCTGGGAGAACTTAGCGGGAGAAAAAGCAGTCTCGTCCGCAGCCCATCCCGAGCGCTGCGGATCATGCCCATAAGTGGTCCACTGGCCCGACTGCGCCAGCACAGATGAAATGAAAAATAGATTGACCCAGAAAAGAAGGCTGGTTCTAAACCAGCGGCGTCGGCCGTAGTTCATGGACATGGAAAGGCCAGCCCCCTGGCTGAGTTCGGGATGATAACTAAACGAAGCACGCCTATCAATTTCAGGATTATTGGGGAGCGGATACGAGAGAAACTGCTGATTACACCGACATGGCGCGTGCGAATCTCGCGCGCTTGGCGGCGAGGTCCTCAACAGTGGGGAAAAATTTAGGCAGAGTTAGCGTACGTTCTTGCGGTTGTGAACCATCGCGCATTGCCAGTAACAGCATCTCGAGAGCAGCGCCCGCGTTGGGGGGCACAACGACGGTTGCGCTCAGCAGGCTGCTACGCACCCACGCTTGGCCGGTATCCGGCAGACCGTCACAACCCAGGAAAGGAAGGCCCAGCCACTTGTCGCGTTCCGCCCCTGTGGTCTGTTCTTGAAAAGCCTTACGCGCGCCGATAGCCATGGAGTCATCCTGAGCTGCGACGATACCGATCACAGTATCGTGGGAGGTGCGCAATCCCAGCCAAGAGCAAACCGCCTGGTACGCGCTCAGCTCTGTCCACTGCCCTTTTAACATTCTGATCTGGATGTTCGCCGGCTTAGTCTCGGTCATGCCGGCAGTACGTTGCTGGGCAGGCGGGCTGCCGGACGGACCCTGAATGTACAGCACGGTTCCACCTTTGGGGAGAAGCGCCGCGAATTGACGTCCCTGAATGCGGCCGATTTCCAGGTGGTCGGAGGTAATGGCAAAAATTGGAACACGAAAACTTTTACGGAGTTCTGCGATGTACTGCACGTCACAATTCAACACTACCCACCCAATCCCGGCGGCCGCCGCGGCACGTGCAACTTGCGGCAGACCGGTGCCCCCGACCGGCTCCAGCACAATGGCATCAGGACGAGACGCGGCAGGTGACTGAATCGCCTTCAGAAGTTGCTGGCTCTGGGTGATGGCGTCGTTCTCTGCGTACGCCAAATACAAGTCCACGCCTAAGCGACGGGCCGAATTCTTGGCAGCCGTAGCTTGTTCAATCTGATAATCGTTATCGTTGTTGGTCAAGGAGACCAAGAAGGAATATCTTTTCATTTAATTGGCGTCATGGTATCGCGTTTCTCTTCGCTGGTTCATCACAACTCTAATCCCGGTACCAAGTTAGGTATGTGTGGCTTATCACATGATATTGCTGGTGCCGAGCTGGTTCGGCTCCAGAAGACGCGAGGCGAATGCTAAAATGCGCCGCGTCCAGCAGAGAGTGCTATCCATACCTTCGTCAAGGAGGCCTCGATCCTATGTCATCGATGGTTCGCAATGTCACGTTGGCTGCCGTGGTGTTTATTGCCGCGCCGGCATGGAGCCAATCCAAATTAAGCGCGCACTGGGAGGAGCTCACAGCGGCCGACTTCCGCTCAGGAATCCAGCAGTCCCAAGGGGTTTGCGTCCTTCCCATCGGAATCCTGGAAAAACATGGCCCACACCTGCCGCTGGGCAATGACCTGATCAACGTTCGCTATGTTTCATTGCATGCGGCGGAACAGGAATACGCCATTGTTTTCCCGGAATATTATTTCGGCCAGATCTTCGAAGCCCGGCATGAACCGGGAACCGTGGCGTACAGCCCACAGATCCAGCTCTCGCTATTGCAGGAGACTACCGACGAGATGGGCCGCAATGGCTGCAAAAAAGTCATAGTCGTAAATGGGCATGGCGGCAACCAGAGCCTGCTTCCCTATTTTGCTCAAACACAGTTGGACAAGCCGCGCGATTACGTTGTGTATGTTTTGAACACGGCTGAAATACCGCCGGGCGGACCGCCAAGAAAAACCACAACGGACATGCACGCGGGGGAAACGGAAACATCGAACACGATGATTGCGCGACCCGACCTGGTGCATCTCGAACGTGCAGCGCGAGAATCCGGCGCCGACTTGGACCGCCTCAAACTTCCCGAGGGCCTCTATACGGCTATCTGGTGGTACGCGAAATTTCCCAACCATTATGCCGGCGAGGGCGCCGCCGCAACCCATGAGATGGGTGAGTACAGGATGAAGGCGTGGACTGACAATATCGTGAAAGCCATTCGGGCGGTAAAAGCGGACCAGACCAGCCTGCAACTGCAGAATGAATTCTACGAAAAAGCAAAACACCCGCTGGACACGCGGCCTTAAGGTTTGTGGTCCGGATCGTTTCTGCTTCAACCGGCATTTTTTTTGGGCGAAGCCAAATCAACGCCGAGGTTTTTAAGCTCTTCTCGCAATTGGGCGGAGCTCTGGTAGTGAATAGCGTGCATGCCAAGTAAGCTCGCACACTCCAGGTTTATCGCGCGATCATCGATGAGAACGCACTGGCTGGGATCGCGTTGGGTAATGTACAACGCTGTGCGGTAAATGGCTTCATCCGGTTTGCGAAGTCCCAAGAAGCATGAACTGAAGAAGACGGTGAAGTATTGCCGCAGTCGAAAACGTTCAATCCGATAGAGGTTTAATTCCAGAGATTCATTATTGAGCGCCGCCAAAAGATACTTGCGGGTGCGCGCCACTTCGCCTAAGAGAGACAAAGTGTCAGGATTGGAAGTGACGTGTGAAAACATGAATTCCCGAAAATCTGCTTTGGAGAAGTTGCGGGAACGGTAAAATACGGTTCGATTAAGATATTCTTCCAAGGTGATTCGGCCGGCATCGAATGCCCCGGCCACGAGTTCGTGGCGGTCTTCAAATTCCTCCCAGTCCAATCCAAAATGTTCTACCGCCTGACGGCGCAAGTCGCGATCCCATCCATTGCTCAAGAGCACGCCGCCGATATCCCAAAACATGGTGGTAATTTCCGCCATCATTACACCTCGTTGAACCCACTGGTTTTAATCGCAGCTATCTTTAAACCCACTGGTTAACCGAACCTCTCATGGTACTAGCCTCTAGGTTTCACGCGGTCTTACCTTCAAATTGGTGCATTTTCACAAGCTTCCAATCGATAAGACTGATTGACGTCCAGAAAACTCATCTCATTCTTCGTTCCGAGTGGCCTCCTGCTGCTTCTGGTTGCGATTGCCGTCAACCAGGTGAAGGCGCCGCCGGCAACCTACTCAGTTATAAGAATGGGCTTCTATGTGGTGGAAGTGG
>JBBPYD010000234.1:0-13369 GCA_038200305.1 Bryobacterales bacterium | reverse complement strand
TCGCCGTCGATGAAACGGCGGAAGCCATGCATCAGGCGCTGGAGATGCCCGAAGAGGAACGCCGCCGCCGTATGACAAGGATGCGCGAAGCGGTAGCCGCCAACAACATTTACCGCTGGGCAGGGAAGCTGCTTTCGGCTCTTCTCAAATTCGATTTCCCGGAAAGCTCATTCTAGGCTGCTAAATGACCGGCCGCCTCTTTGACCACCTCACTGAAATCCGGGCGCGTACCGCCCACGCCCGCTACCTTCTCTTCCTCGATTTCGACGGTACGCTCGCGCCTATCGTGGATTTTCCAGAGGATGCCGCGCTCCCCTCCAAAACACGTGAGATTCTCACTACCCTGTGCGGCCAAGAGCAAGTCCGCCTCGCAGTGATTAGCGGGCGCTCCCTGGTTGATCTTAAGCAGCGGACCGGCCTCGGCAACCTGATGAACAACGTGATCTACGCGGGCAATCACGGGCTCGAAATCGAAGGTCCAGGGCTGCACTTCGGCGAACCGTCAGCCGAACGCAGCCGCCCCAAGCTGATCGAAATAACCGCCCGGCTCTCGGCACAACTGCTGTCTATCCCAGGCGCGCAAGTCGAGGACAAAGGCCTCTCCGCCAGTGTTCATTACAGGCGCGTACCGGATGAATTCGTGGCTGAGGTCCGCCGTCATGCCGAGGCCGTCATCGCCTCATCGAACGGCCGCTTCGTTATGAAAGAGGGCAATAAGATTTATGAAATTCGCCCCAACGTGCCTTGGCATAAAGGCGCGGCAGTCAACTGGATTGGAACCGCTCTGGGAATGCAGCGCGATTTGGCGGTGTACATCGGTGACGACACCACCGACGAGGATGCCTTTTCCGCTCTGCCGGATGGCGTCACCATCAAAGTTGGACCGGCGGCTGCAACCTCGGCCAACTATTTTGTCGATAACACAGAAGACGTTCAACATTTTCTTCTGTGGCTAACGGAAATCCACCAGACCACTTTCCGCGGAGAACGTTGAATGCACACCGGGAAAAATTCTGAAGTGCCGCGAGATCCGCTCTGGTACAAAGACGCCGTAATCTATGAGGTCCACGTCCGGGCCTACTCCGACAGCAACGCCGACGGCCGCGGTGACTTTCGCGGCCTCACCGCGAAGCTTGACTATATCCAGGAACTCGGAGTCACCGTCATCTGGTTATTGCCGTTTTACCCTTCCCCTTGGCGCGATGACGGCTACGACATTTCCAACTACCTGGAAATTCATCCGGCCTACGGGACTATGCGCGATTTCCAGGTGTTCTTGCGGGAAGCTCACCGGCGCGGGCTGGCCGTGGTCACCGAGTTGGTCCTCAATCACACCTCCGACCAGCACGCCTGGTTTCAGCGGTCGCGCCGCGCAAAACCGGGAAGCCGTTGGCGGGATTTCTACGTCTGGAGCGACACTCCCGATAAATACAAAGACGCCCGCGTGATTTTCCAGGACTTTCAAAGCTCTAACTGGAGCTGGGATCCGGTGGCAAATTCCAATTACTGGCACCGCTTCTACACCCACCAGCCGGATCTCAACTTCGATAATCCGTTGGTCCGGCGAGCCATGTTTCGCGTGGTCGATTTCTGGCTCGATCAAGGCATTGATGGTTTTCGGCTGGATGCTGTCTCCTACCTCTTTGAACGCGAAGGTACCAACTGCGAGAATCTGCCCGAAACCCACGCATTCTTAAAGGAACTCCGCGCGCATATCGATTCCAAATACCAGAACCGGATGCTGCTGGCCGAAGCGAACCTTTGGCCGGAAGACGCCATCGCCTATTTCGGCACAGGGGATGAATGCCAGATGCTGTTTCATTTCCCGCTCATGCCGCGCCTGTTCACGGCGAACCAAATGGAAGACCGGTTTCCGATTATCGACATCCTCCGCCAGACTCCGTCCGTTCCCGAATCCTGTCAATGGGCGCTGTTCCTTCGTAATCACGACGAGCTAACGCTCGAAATGGTCACCGATGAAGAGCGCGACTACATGTACCGCGTCTACGCGCAAGATCCGCGGATGCGCATCAATCTCGGTATTCGCCGCCGCCTGGCGCCGCTGCTTGGAAACGATCGCAGACGCATCGAGCTGATGAATGCCCTGTTGTTCTCTCTACCCGGTACGCCGGTGATCTACTATGGCGACGAGATCGGTATGGGCGACAATCACTATCTCGGCGATCGCGATGGAGTCCGCACGCCCATGCAGTGGAGCCCGGACCGCAATGCCGGCTTCTCCCAGGCCAATCCGCAGCGCCTGTATCTGCCTATCAATATCGATCCCGAATACCATTACGAAGCGCTGAACGTCACAACCCAGCAGAACAATTCGCACTCGCTGCTGTGGTGGATGAAGCGCCTGATTGCGCTTCGAAAGCAGTTCAAAGGGTTCGGACGCGGCACGCTGGAGTTTCTGCAACCCGAAAACCGCAGAGTACTGGCCTTCTTCCGGCATTTTGAGGATCAGTCCGTGCTCGTCGTCGCCAATCTCTCCCGCTTTGTGCAGGGCGTGCAATTGGATCTCCCCAGCCACAGAGGCATGACGCCGGTTGAGATGTTTGGCAAATCCGAATTACCGCCCATCGGCAATCAGCCGTACTTTCTCTCTCTCTCGCCGTATGGGTTCTACTGGTTATCCTTGGAACGCCGGCGGCCCTCGATTGAATCGCTCGTCGAACCATCTACTGCCGGCGCGCTTCCCATCGTTCGCGTCGGTTCCTGGGAAGATGTGTTTAGCGAAACTACCAGGGCCACGCTGGCCCCGCTCATCCCCGGCCTGCTGAAAACCCGCCGTTGGTTTCTTGGCATGCACAGACGAATCGACTCCATTCAGTTCACCGATTTCATCCCGATTACGCCGGAATCTTCTTCCATCTTGATCCTGATACGTGTGGAATATGGCGACGCCGATCCCGAAACTTATCTCTTGCTCGCCTCCTGGGCAACCGGCGAAAAGGCGGAGCGGGTGCGTGCGGATTATCCGGACGCCGGCTTTGTGCGCCTGAAAGCGGATGATGGCTCTGAGGGCGTGCTGTACATCGCTTTGCGGGACCCGGACTTCGGCAAGGCTCTGCTGGAAGGAATCGCCCGCAACCGCAGATTTAAGGGAGACGCCGGCGAACTGATTGCCTCTCGCACCCGCGTCTTCCGAAAACTTTCGGGTCCAGGCGCTCCCGAGCCGGCGCCGCAAAGGGCCGAGCAGACCAATAGTTCGATCGTGTACGGCGACCGCTTCGTGCTGAAACTGTTCCGGCGCCTGGAACCTGGTATGAGCCCGGAACTGGAACTTGAAACATTTCTGACCGAGCAATCGTCGTTCTCTCACATTGCCCCCGTTGCCGGCTCTCTGGAGTACCGCAAAGCGGATGGGGAATCGATGACGCTCGGAATGTTAAACGCCTATGTGCCTCACCAGGAAAACACATGGCCTTACACGCTGGATTCATTGAGCCGCTTCTTTGAGCACGCCGGACTGCGCCGGGAACTGCGTGATATCGCGTTTTCCGGCGAAAACGATCATGTCCTGCGGTTGAGTGAAGAAGAAGTACCCGCATCGGTCAGCGAGTTGATCGGAAACTATCTCGAGTGGGCCAGGCTCCTCGGCCAGAGAACCGCCGGGCTGCACGTCGCGCTCGCGCAGGAAGCATCCGATCCGTTATTCGCCCCGGTGCCATTTACCGACTTTTACCGGCTTGGGTTGTATCACAGCATTCTGGGCAAGCAAACCAGGGCGTTTCAGCTCTTGAGGCAACGGCTGCCGGCTCTCTCGGACGATCTCAAACAGGAGGCACAGCGGACATTGGATACCGAAGACGATCTCAACCGCGCCTTGCGAGAGATCCGCGACCGCAAAATTACGGGTACGCGCATTCGGGTGCATGGCCATTTTCGCCTGGACGAAACGCTCTATACAGGCAAGGATTTCGTCATCATCGATTTCGAAGGCCGTCCGGAACGGCACCTAACGGAACGCCGGATCAAGCGTTCTCCTTTTGTAGATGTAGCAGGCATGCTCAACTCCTTCTACCGCGCAACCCAGACCGCAATCGCCGGGCGCGCGCCGGAGGTCATGATGCACCCCGAAGGCGGGCCGGTCCTGGAACAATGGGCGGAATTCTGGTACCGATGGGTTGCCGCGGCATTCCTTCGCGGATACCTGGCGGCGGTGGATCAAAACCTTCTTCCTCAGTCCGCCGCAAGACCCGCGCTGCTGAAAGCTCTTCTAATTGAGGACGCGATCTCTGAAGTCCACTACGATCTCAACCAGCGTGCGGAATGCCTCGCCATCTATTTGCGAACTCTGCGCAGGCTTGCCCGTCCCTGAATTCAACCCCGCTTCACTCCGCTCCTCGAACCATTGTTATTCTAAAGATAATCCTGGTTACAAAAGGTGAGGGAATCAATGCATCGTCGGACGCGGATCTTCGCGAAAAGCTTCATAGCGCTCAACGTGGTGTTTCTGGGAGCATCCGTACCTCTACCGGCCCAATCGCCGCCTGCCACCCCCGCCCGCACTTCCACCGCTCCAGCGCCCCGGCGTAATAGTTTTCTGATCAGCCGTCCCACTCCCGATCCCGCAGCCGTCGAGCGCGGACAGAAACTCTTCGTCGCAGGCTGCGGATTTTGTCACGGATCGAAAGCAAACGGCGGAGAGGGCGGTCCCGATCTGGTCCGCTCGGTTCTGGCGCTGCGGGACGAAGATGGCGAGCAGATCGGCCCCGTGATTCTGAAGGGCCGCCCGGAAAAGGGGATGCCGGCCTTCCCCATGACCGAAGCGCAAATCAAAGACATCGCGGCGTTCTTGCGCGCCCGTCAGCAGGCGGCCATCAATCGTTCGGCCTACGCCATCAAAGATATCGTCACCGGAGACCCCAAGCAGGGCGAAGCCTATTTCAACGGCGCCGGGAAATGCAGCACTTGCCACTCGCCAACGGGCGACTTGAAAGGCATCGCGGCTAAGTACGATCCCGTCGCCTTACAATCCAGATTCCTGTACCCGGAGACGCGCACTTTCGGACGCGGCGGAGGTCCAAGGCCCAAGCCCATGCCGGTGACCGTTACTCTCCCCTCCGGCGAGAAGATTGCCGGTGGACTGGATTACCTGGACGACTTCAACGTGTCCTTGCGTGACGCGTCCGGCACCTATCGTTCCTTCACTCGCGTGGATGGCCTGAGAGTGGAGGTCCATGATCCCCTGGCCGCTCATCTCGAACTGCTCCAACACTACACAGATGCCGAAATGCACAACATCGTAGCCTACTTGGTGACCCTGAAATGAATCTTTGCCGGCTTGTTCTTCCACTATCCCTGTCGCTGTTGGCTGCCACGCTTGCCGGGCAGGCTCTCGATCCAGCCAAACTACTGAAGCTACCCACGGACACTTGGCCGACCTACAACGGCGATTATTCCGGACGCCGCCACAGTCCGCTTTCGCGCATCAACGATTCAAACGTCACCTCCATGACGCTTGCCTGGGTCTATCGCGCCAACCTTGGTGCGGGCGCCGCGGGCAGTGGCTTCGGCACGCAAATCAAAGCGGTGCCGCTGGAAGTGAACGGCGTCCTTTACTTTGCCGTTCCAGACCACGCTTGGGCGGTGGACGCCCGTACCGGCCGCGAGCTCTGGCATTACCGCTGGGAAACCAAGGGCGGAATCCACATCGGCAACCGCGGCTTCGGCATGTACGGCGACTGGCTCTATTTCGAAACGCCGGATAATTATCTGATCTGCCTCAACGCCAAGGATGGAACCGAGCGATGGCACGTCGAAATCGCCGACGTGAAACAAGAATACTTCTCCACCCCGGCACCGGTGGTCATTCGCAATCACATCATCGTCGGCGTAGGCGGCGATTCTCTCGACGTTCCCGGATACCTTGAGTCGCGCGATCCCGAAACCGGAAATCTCCAGTGGCGCTGGAACACCACGCCCCGCAAAGGCGAGCCCGGCGCGGAGACATGGCCGAATAAAGACGCGATGGAGCACGGCGGCGGCATGACGTGGATGCCCGGCACGTATGATCCGGAGCTGAATCTCTACTACCTGGGCACCGGCAATCCGAACCCGGTGATGGCCGGGCAGGGCCGCAAAGGCACCAACCTGTGGACCTGCTCCATTGTCGCGCTCAATCCCGATACCGGAAAAATGGTCTGGTATTTCCAGGCATCTCCCCACGACACACATGATTGGGACGCCGTGCAGATGCCGGTCCTGATCGATGGGCAAATCAACGGACAGAAACGCAAGCTGCTGGCGCAGGCCAGCCGCAACGGCTACTTTTTCCTTCTCGACCGGGCCACCGGCAAGAACCTGATTTCCGAACCATTCATCGATATCAACTGGTCCAAGGGCGTCGATGCGAAAGGCCAACCCATTCCCGACCCGGACAAGGAACCAAAGACTGACGGTACGCTGGTCAGCCCCGGCGCCAATGGCGGCACCAACTGGCCGTCTCCGGCATTTAGTCCCGATACCGGCCTCCTGTATGTCAACACGCAGTTGTCCTACAGCTTGTTCTATCTCACCGATACGGATGAGCGCCCGGAAGGCTATGGCGGACGCGATTCCGGTTTGTGGTTCAAGAGTGCCTTAAAAGCCATCGACTACAAGACCGGCAAGGTGAAATGGGAACACGAATATCCCGGCAGAGGTTCCGGCATGCCGGGCATTCTCAGCACGGCCGGAAACGTCGTGTTTACTGGAGACCCGGTTGGAAACTTCGTAGCCTATCAGGCCGCCACTGGCAAAGCCCTCTGGCACGCCAGACTTGGGCCGCCGGTAAGCAACGCGCCCATGACGTATGAATTGGATGGCCGCCAGTATCTGGTTGTCGGCGCAGGCGATTCACTTTACGGATTCACCATGTTGCACTAACGGCAGATTTGTGAAATGGCGTTTCATCTTTTGCCATTCCTGCCCGAACGTGCGATAACAGGTATGTCCGGCAGCGAGATTTGGACAATCCTGAAGCGTGGCAACCAAACCGCTCATCGACAAACAGGTGACATCGAGCCCCGGGGCAGCCGGAGTTCCGTCGCGAGCGCTTTTGAAAGGCGTGGAGATTGTCGAACTGCTCTCATCGGCGGACTCACCGTTGTCCCTCCGCGCAATCGCGCACCAGATTCGGCTCGGCAAGCCCTCGACGTTTCGTTTGTTGCAGACACTTGTGAGCACTCGGGTGGTAGGAGCCTCGGGAAACGGCGACTATTACCCGATTCGCCGGTTTTCGCCGATACAGGAGTCTACCTGGGTCGACGAACTCATCGTGGCCGCGCGGGCGGCGACGGAGCGCCTGAGCGCCGAGTTGGCTGAGGCCGTTACCCTCGCAGCGCTTTTTGAAGATCACGTTCGCGTTGTTCACACGCTGGAGAGCACACGTGAGATTAGAATGTCGAATTATCTTTCGCGGATTCTGTCTCCGTACGCGTCCTCTCTCGGGAAGGCGATTGCGGCGTATCAGAGCCCGGCACGCCTCAACCAGCTTCTTCAGGTGTACGGTGTCTACCCGATCACCGGTAAGACGATTACGGAACCTACGTCGATTCTGGAAGAGATGGCTCAAATCCGCGGACGCGGGTATTCGTCGGAGTTCGAAGAGACGGTTGTGGGCGGGTGCTGTTTCGGAGCGCCAATTTGTGTGCAGGAACAGAACGTGCGTGCTGCCGTGAGTGTCTCGCTTCCGATTTCGCGTTTGACGGAAGGGCTCGAATTGAGGCTCGGTCAGATGCTGAAAGACGCCGCGTTGCAAATAGGGAAGAACCTCGCAACGGGGAACAAACAGGGGCTAAGAGGCTTGTAACAAGCTATCCTATTGTCAACGCCTTCACTTCCTTCAGTGTGGTCAATGCGTCTTTCGATGGCAGATATTCCATCGCGGCAAACTCCCGGAAGCCCGTCGCGCGAATGGCACGAAATACGTTTCGATAGTTGATCTCGCCGGTCCCAGGCTCATGCCTTCCGGGAACGTCGCCGACGTGAAAATGGCCAATCGAGGCGATGTTGTTGCGGATGGTCTCAATGAGATTTCCTTCCATGATTTGAACATGGTAGATGTCGAACAGAATTTTGACGTGCGGGCTTCCAACCGCGCGCACGATATCGAATGCTTCCCTGCTTGAATTCAGATAGTAGTTTGCGTGATTCTCTACGGGGTTCAGAGGCTCCACCGGCGTCAAGGTGTTCAGGATCTCGACAATCAGGGTGATGCCCCCCGGCGAAGCAAGTTCAGCCGCTCGCTTCAATCCCTCTACGATGCTGGCCTGCTGCTGTTCGCGGTGCATGCCGGGTACTTTATTACCCGTTAGCACTATAAGCCGTGTGCTCTCGAACCGTTTCGCGGCTTCAATAGACGCTTTGATCTCGTTCAAGAAACCGGCGCGTTCAGCCGGATCGCACAATCCCATGCCCTTCGGATTTACACTGCGATTGCCCACCAGGCACGCGCATTCCAGGCCGAGCTTGTTCTTCAAACGCGTAATCTGAGGGCCAGCGGCGCGCCAGTTTCTGAATTCGAAACCCTGATAACCGGCCAGCGCCACCTGCTGCATTTGCTCTTCGAGTGTTAGCTTGGGGAACACCGGTTCCACGCGCACCGATAGTTTGAAACCCGAAGGTCTCGTTTGCGCCAGAGTGGCCATGACGGGTAGTTGGAGCAGCGTTCTACGAAACACAGGTCGTTATCATATCACCATCAAAAATTATGAAACGGTGTCTCATAAAATAGAAATCTCTTGACAAAGCTGAAACGTAGCGTTAGATTTCTGCAAGGGGGATGTTTCGCAATGCCGCTTCCTCGCGCCATTCTTACCGTGCTTATCATGGCGCTCTGCATCAACGCGTTTAGCGGCCAAACTCCGCCGCTCCGGATAATCCGCTTCTCCGAGGGCAAGCCTTTCCACATGGGCAAGGTGACTTCCATGCGTATTGTAAGCCCCGATACCGGAGCGAAAGAGCTGACGCTCAACTATTCCCTCTCTCAGCCAGATTCCGAATTTTCGCAGCATGTTCACGATCACTCAGACGATACTATCCTTGTCCTGCAAGGCGCGGCGGATCTGCGCCAGGGAGGAACACGGACGCCCATGCGAGAGGGCACATGCGCTTTCGTTCCCGCCGGCCAGATTCATGGTACGATCACCACCGCTCCGGATACCATCATGATCAGCACCCAGGTACCGCCGGACTTGGTCTTGTACACGGGTGCCCGGGATTCCTCAAAGCCCGGAGCAGCGCCCCCGCAAGGCGTTATCACTCCCGGAGCCGTCAAATATGTAAGCTTCGCAAACCAAAACGGGTTCTTTGTAAATTCCAGAATCGGGGCGGAGCGGGTGGCCGTGGCGCAGCGGACTCTCAAGAAAGGTGAGACCTTGAAAATAACGGACGGCGGCGGTAATGGCGAACAGCTTCTTTTCGTATGGAAAGGAGCAATCGCCGTCAAAGCTGGAACTGAGGCTTACAAGGCTGGCGAGAAGGATACGATTTTTTCCGTGGGTCCGGGAGCGATGGAAGTTACCGGTGACTCTGAGCAGCCGGCCACCGTCATTCAGGTGCAAGCGCCACCGCATTCCAAACGGTAAAAAAAACAGAGGAGAACGTTCGCGTGTCAAACATTTCGAGACGTAGCCTTGTACAAACAGCCGCCCTGGTTCCTTTCCAGGCCATCCGGGGCACGGCACAGAATTCAGCCATCAAGATTGGAATTATCGGGACCGGGAGCCGCGGCTCGTATGACGGCCGTACTATCTCCAAAGATCCAAGAGCCCGGGTCACGGCGATCTGCGACATCAAAGACGAACAGCTTGCCAAGGCGAAATCCTCATTTGCGCCGGATGCGAAAACTTACAAGGATTACAAGGACGTCCTGGCAAGCGATGTCGATGCGGTGATTATCGCCACCCCCGTCTTTCTTCATCCGGACCACTTTGAAGCGGCGGTCAAGTCCGGAAAGCATATCTATGTGGAGAAGCCCGCCGGCGTTACGGTGGCGGATTGCAAGCGCGTGATTCGGATAGCAGACGGCGCGGACCGGAAAATGAACATCACCTTCGGCTTCCAGCAGCGCTACGGCCCGGTCTACCTCAACGCCAAAAAGATGATCGATTCCGGCGCAATCGGTAAAATCCGTGAAGTGCATGCGCAGTTCTTAAAATACGCGCTGACCGGCAACGAGCCGGTTCCGCCCGCTCCCCGGACAGAAGCGGAAAAGATGGAGCAATGGAAACTGTGGAGGGCCACCTACGGCGACATCATCGTTGAAACCTACTGTCACAACATCGACGCCGTGAACTGGTTCATGGGCGCGCATCCGTTGAAGGCGTTCGGCACGGGAGGCCGGACCATTGAAAAGCGGGGCGACATGATGGACCATCTCAACGTCACCTACGATTATCCGGATAATGTGCAGGCAACCTTGATGGGCTCGCAGATCACGCCACGTTTCTACCGCGCGAACAATGAGAGATTTATCTGCGCCAATGGAGTAATCGAAACAGCCCGCGAATATTGGAGCTATGACATTGGCAAAGGCTGGGTGACGGAAAAATCGGCGCACGATATCACGGTGGATTCGCTTCAGGCATTTGTCCAGCGCATCTCCGATAACAAACCTGAGAACACAGGAATCCGCGGAGCCGAAAGCACGTTGACCGCGATCTTGGGCCGTATGGCAATTGATGCGCATCGTGAGATCACGTGGGAAGAAATGATGAAGTCGGCATAAGGAACCACATGGACCGGCGGACGTTCTGTTCTGTTGCAACCGCGGCTGGCCTCGCAACGCGTTCGTTCGCAGATGCCAAGATTCGCGCCGCCGTCATAGGCACGGCGCACGGCCATGCGGCAAGCAAAATTCGAGCCCTGCGCCGTCTTCCCGATTTCGAACTCGCCGGAGTCTGCCGGCCCGACGCCGACGAGCCTGATCAGGGCGAGGTCTTTCAGGGCGTTCGATGGTTGCCGCTCGATGAAGTGCTGACGGATCCTTCGATTCGTATGGTGGCCATTGAGACTCGTGTCGAACGCAATCTGCGGTACGCCGAGCAGTGTGTGAACGCCGGAAAATTTGTTCATCTCGACAAGCCGCCAGGCGCCGACCTGGGGCGCCTGCGAGCCCTGTTTGAAGAAGCGAGCCGCCGCAAGCTCGTCGTCCAAATGGGCTATCAATGGCGTTACCATCCGGCGATGCAGGCGGCAATCGAAGCCGCGCGCAAAGGCTGGCTCGGACAGGTTTATGCCATGCGAGCGGCCATCGATAAGCCGGTCGGGCCTGACGAACGGCGGCAGTTGGCTAAGTTCCGTGGTGGAATCCTATTCGAAGAGGGTTGCCATCTGATTGATCGGGCCGTCGACCTGTTCGGAAAACCGAAACGGGTCACCGGGTATCTGCAGCATGGCTCGAAGCTCTATGACGGGCTCGCCGACAACACGCTGGCGGTTCTGGAATACGGCCAGGCTTTAGCCGAAATCCGTATGGCGGCGTTCCAGCCCCACGGCAACCATTACCGCTGCTTTGAGATTTCCGGCACTAACGGTAGGGCTACCGTTCAGCCCTATGCTCCGCTGCGGTTGGCTGTCGACTTAAAAGACTCAGCTGGACCCTATAAAGCCGGCGAGCAAGTATTGGAGCCGCCGGAGCCGCCGGGACCTACCTATGGCCCCGACCTCATGGAGATGGCACGCATCATTCGCGACGGAGTGAAACCATCGTATTCGCCAGAGCACGACCTGATTGTTCAGGAGACGCTGCTGGAAGCATGCGGGATGTTGTAAGGCATTCAATTCGAAATGGGAGATCTGAGATGATCAGGCAAATAATTGGGTTTTCCGTCATGCTGTTTCTTGTAATAGCGGGATCCGAGGCACAGGACATCACGGGCACAATCACAGGTGTCGTCAGAGATAGTTCAGGAGCCGTGGTCACGGGAGCAAAGGTAACTGCAATCAACACCGGAACGCAGGCACACTTTGATTTCATTTCGGACAGCACGGGAACTTACACCGTGCGTACGATTCCCATTGGCGTTTATGACTTGCAGGTTTCCGCCGAGGGATTCAAACACTTCGCGGCGACCAGTCTCCGGGTTCAGGTGAACGATGTCCTGCGGGTCGATGTCACATTGGATGTCGGCGCCTCGGCCGAGACCGTTACGGTCACCGGTCAAGCTGTAACGGTCGATACGTCCAGCCACACTCTCAAAACCGTAATCGATCAGAAACGCATCGAAGAATTGCCGCTGAATGGCCGCAATCCCACTCAGTTGATGCGGCTGGTTGCGGGTGTTGTTCCCGATCCTTTGGGCAGTGTCACGTCTTCCACCACCTATCCCGGTGTTACGCCGGTATCGGTCAACGGAGCCCGCTCCAACGCAACGAACTATGTGCTCGATGGCGCGCAGAATAACGATCACTACAGCAACGCTCCGAATCCAATGCCCAATCCGGACGCGTTGCAGGAATTCAGTGTTCAGGTGAATAATTTCAGCGCTGAATTTGGCCGTCAGGCTGGGGGCGTGGTCAACGCGGTCACAAAATCCGGCACCAACGAACTGCATGGCAGCGCCTTTGAGTTTGTCCGCAATAACGCCTTGAACGCGACCAACTTTTTCTCGCCGATCGTCAAAGGCAATAAGCTGACGGATGGCCTGAAACGCAACCAGTTCGGCGCGACGCTTGGCGGCCCGGTCTGGCTGCCGAAGATCTATAACGGCCACAATAAAACGTTTTTCTTCTTCTCCTACCAAGGCACGCTGGAACGGCGCGCTCCAGTGGCGAGTTCGATCGTCGTCCCCACACAGGCACAGCGCAACGGCGTGTTTAGCAAGACCATCAAAGACCCCACCACGGGCGCGCCTTATCCTAACAACACAATTCCCGCTTCGCAGTTCAACGCTCTGAGCCAGCAAGTTCTGCAGTTCGTACCGCTGCCGGCCTCCGGCAACACCATCTTCGTGGCCCCTCTAAACAACGATGACGATCATCAGGTGCTGGGGAGGATCGATCACCAGATTAGTGCGAATAACCGGATTTCAGGCCGTTTCTGGAATTCGCAGGCGGCCGCGCCCGGCTTTCTGAACCCAAAAAATTACCTGGAGAGCACGACGGCCCATACCTGGTTGAACCGCAGCGTAACCATCACCGACACCCACGTTTTCGGCCCTACTCTCACAAACGAGGTGATGTTCGGCTTCAATCGAACCGACAACCTGAATACCCCGATCTATCCGGCGAAGACCCTCACCGATTTGGGCGCCAAGCTCTATAACGACAATATGGCCCAATACTACGTCAACGTCAGCGGCTATTGGGGGACGCTCAACACCGGAGACACCAACGGATTCAAGCGTGACGAATACCAGGCTCTGGACACCTTGCG
>JBBPYD010000233.1:0-18395 GCA_038200305.1 Bryobacterales bacterium | reverse complement strand
AGCCACCACCATGGAAGGCCGTGGCAAGCTGACCATGACGGGGAAGCTGGGCGATGTGATGCAGGAATCGGCCCAGGCAGCGATGAGCTATCTGCGGTCGCGGGCTCACATGATGGGGCTGCCGAGGGATTTTTACAGGCACTTGGATATTCACGTGCATGTGCCTGAGGGCGCCATTCCGAAGGATGGGCCTTCCGCCGGTATCACGATTGCGACAACGCTGGTCAGTGCCTTGACGGGCATTCCGGTGCGCGGCGATATCTGTATGACCGGAGAGATTACCCTTCGCGGCAAAGTCCTTCAAATTGGCGGGCTGAAAGAGAAGCTGATGGCCGCGCACCGGCACGGAATCCGGGAAGCGATTCTCCCGAAGGACAATGAGAAGGATCTTCCCGATATCCCAGAGTTGATTCGCAACGAAATGAAGCTGAATTTTGTCGAATCGATGGACGAGGTTTTGAAGATTGCGCTGGAGCGGGAACTGGTGGCATTACCGTTGCCTGTTGTTGAGATTGCAACCCGGGCCAGCGAAGAGAATCTGACGCACTGAGGTCTGACGCAAAAGCGGCGGGCGGTTCAGCTTCAATGGACGCAGAGTATATTCTAAGTGCCCCAGGGCCGGAGCATTTTCCGGCGGAAACTCTGCCGGAGATTGCGTTTTTGGGGCGGAGCAACGTCGGGAAAAGCAGCCTTCTGAACTGCTTGACCGGCAAGAAGGGCTTGGCTTACACCAGTGCAAGCCCCGGTTGCACGCAGGCCATTAATTTCTACCGGGTAGATGGGAATTGCCATTTTGTGGATTTGCCGGGTTATGGATACGCCAGGGTTCCACTGGACATCAAGGCCCAATGGAAGATCCTGATTGAATCGTACCTTCGGAATAGAAAGACGCTGGAGTTGGCGGTAATCCTTTTGGATGCCCGTAGAGGGTGGATGGAGAAGGATATCGAGCTCAAGAATTGGCTTGAGTACCAGAACCTGCAGTACGTGGTGGTAGCCACCAAAGTTGATAAATTGAATCAAAAAGAGGAATATCGCGGCTTGGCCGCTATCCGCGAGAAAATCGCGGAAGGCGGCTTGTTGCCGTTCTCGGCAGTAACAGGCCGGGGAGCGAGGGAAATTTGGCAAGCGATTTGGACAAGAAAGAACAAGCAGTAACACCGGCTTCCACAGCGGTTGAAAAAAACCCGGAAGCGAAAGCGGGCGACGGGCCAGAGGCGAAAGCCGCAGGGTTGAATTCTTCCGAAGCGAAGCTGGCGGACCCCAAGCCATCTCCGGAGGGCAGGGCATCCGAGGCGAAGCCCGCCGTAGAAGTGAGAACGGCGGACCCCAAGGCTGCGGTGGATCCGAAACCCATCAATACGGACCAAAAGCCTGTGGTGGAGGTTAAGCCCGATGCCGGCGTGCAAGGAATGGGCCGGAAGCGCCACGGTGCTGGCGCACAGGTTCCAAACGGGAAGAATGGCGCGGCCACGCTCGACCTGGTGGAACTGAAGGACATGAGCATTGTCAAGCTCAACCAGATCGCCAAGGATCTGGCTGTGCCCGGCGTCGCCGGCCTTCGTAAACAGGAGTTGATTTTCAAAATCCTCCAAACCCAGGCCGAAAAGAGCGGACTGATCTTCTCCGAAGGCGTTTTGGAATGCCTGCCGGACGGGTTTGGATTCCTCCGCGCGCCGGAATACAATTATTTGCCTGGTCCGGACGATGTCTATGTATCCCCATCGCAGATCCGCCGTTTCGATCTGCGCACCGGTGACACTATTTCCGGGCAAATCCGGCCTCCTAAAGAAGGCGAACGCTATTTCGCGCTCATCAAGGTGGATGCGATTAACTTCGAACCGCCTGAGGAGGCGCGCAATAAGATCTTCTTCGACAACCTGACTCCACTCTATCCGGACGAGCGGTTGAAGTTGGAGACCACGAAGGAGAATTTTTCCGGCCGCGTGATGGATCTGTTAACGCCCATCGGCAAGGGCCAGCGCGGCTTGATCGTCGCTCCGCCCCGCACCGGTAAGACGATGTTGCTGCAAAACATCGCCAACTCGGTCACACATAATCATCCCGAGGTTGCGTTGATCGTTCTGCTGATCGATGAGCGGCCCGAAGAAGTCACGGATATGCAGCGGTCCGTACGAGGCGAAGTCATCAGTTCCACCTTTGACGAACCGGCCACGCGCCATGTTCAAGTGGCGGAAATGGTGATCGAGAAGGCAAAGCGGCTGATTGAGCATAAGCGCGACGTGGTGATCCTCCTGGATTCCATTACGCGTCTCGCGAGAGCCTACAACACCGTGGTGCCGCCGTCGGGCAAAGTTCTGTCCGGTGGTGTCGATTCCAACGCACTGCAGCGCCCGAAGCGGTTCTTCGGCGCCGCGCGAAACATTGAAGAAGGCGGCTCGCTTACTATCGTCGCAACGGCGCTGGTGGATACCGGGAGCCGCATGGACGACGTGATCTTTGAAGAGTTCAAGGGCACAGGCAACATGGAAATTCACCTCGACCGGAAGCTGGTTGACAAACGAGTCTTTCCCGCCATCGATATCAACAAGAGCGGCACCCGTAAAGAAGAGCTTCTGATGCCGAAAGAGGAACTCAATCGTGTGTGGGTGCTGCGCAAAGTGTTGAATCCACTTTCTCCAGTAGAATCAATGGAATTGCTTCTGGATAAGCTTGGCCGCACCAGATCGAACGCGGAATTCCTGGGGGCGATGTCGGGCTAAAGTCCGCATCCCGGTTTCCCGGTAGCACTTTTTCAACCACCAGCACTAACGAATCTGATAAAATTTTCGTCATAGCTTCATAGATGGAACATCCTGATTCGGGCCGGGGCTAACTTACCGCGAATTTGTAATCGGGCGAAGGTGCTGAAATGCAGTATCAAAAGAGCGGGAGGTCCGCGGTTCCACCGCGCTCTCTCCGCCGCCGATGGCTGGTCCTGCTTCTCCTCATAGTATTAGGCGGCGTTGCGGGCGGAATTATGTCTTCGGCAGGGCAATCCTCCGCGCCCGAGGCTGCGGGCTCTAAGCCTGGGATTGCCATCACCCGCACCGCCGTTGTCACCAAAGGGAAACTAGTCAGATCGATCCGTTTGACCGGTACTACCGGCGCTGAAAACTTCGTATCCCTGGTTACGCCTCAACTCCACGGCTCTCGCGGTGGCGGCGGCAGGGAGACCGGCGCCAAGACTTACAGTACCGGAACCAACACGAATCTGACCGTGACTTCCAACGCAGGCCGCGGCACTACCACCAGCGGTTCTTCCAGCGCGAGTTCCGCTGCCACCGGCACGGGCGGTTCTTCTTCAGGATCGAGCGGAGGGACTGTCAGTTCTACCGCCGGTGCCGCCGGGAACAACCAGTCCGCCGCCCTGCAGGCGTCTACTTCCAGGGTAGGCAAGCCGGGTGCCAGCAGTTCCAACGCCTCTGCGTCTTCCAGCGCCTCATCTTCATCGAACACTTCCACCGCCAGCGATCCTCTCGGTTCCACTGCTGCCGCGCTTGCCGGAACAGGTACTGCCGGAGGCGGCGGTGGCGCCGCGAGTAGTGAGTTCGGGCTCGTTCTGCAAACCCTGGTCAAGCCGGGCTCCGCGGTAAAAAAAGGCACAACCGTTGCCGAGTTCGACCGGCAGTACATGATGACACGGCTTGACGATTATCATGCTTCGGTGACACAAACCGAAGCCAGCGTAAAAAAGTTGAAAGCCGAAATGGCCGTCGCGCGCAAAGCGCATGACCAAACGGTGGAGGCTGCCAAAGCCGATCTGGATAAAGCCAAGCTCGATATTAAGACCACGCCGGTGTTGGGCGCAATTGATGCCGAACGCCTCAAGCTGGCGCTCGAAGAGGCAGATGCCCAGTACAAGCAGGTGTTGGCGGAAGTGAAATACTTCGACATCGGCCAGCAGTCGCTGTACCGCAATGCCGAGCTCGACCTGCAGCAGGCCAAAATCGAATTGAAGCGCGCTCAGACAAATGCGGACCGGATGGTTATGAAGGCCGCAATCGACGGGCTGACGGTGATGCAGAACACCTTCCGCGGGTCGGAATTCGCGCAGGTCCAGGAAGGCGATCAGCTCTATCCCGGCCAGCCGTTTATGCAGATCGTGGATACGCGGAAGATGGTGATCAACGCGGCGGTCAGCCAGGTGGACGTCGAACAGGTTCGAATCGGGTTGAAGGCGCGAGTCCATTTTGATGCATACCCCGACCTGGAACTGCCGGCGCATGTTTATGCGATTTCCGCGATCACGAAGCCGGGCGGCATGAGGGCAACTTTCGTAAAAGAAGTGCCCGTCCGATTGGAGTTGGACACTACCGACCCGCGCGTCATCCCCGACCTGTCGGTCAGCATCGATCTGATTCTGCAATCGGAAGAGCAGGCCGTCATTTCTCCGCTTGCTTCTGTGTTTTCAGACGGAGCGGGAAAAACCTCTTTTGTATATGTGAAGACGCCAACAGGCTTTGAAAGGCGCGATGTGCAATTGGGTCTTGCTAATTACACATCCGTGTCGGTCAAGTTGGGTCTGAACGCGGGCGATGTGGTGGCCGCGGAAGCGCCCCCGCAAGAGCCCCCTAAGCAAACTTGAGATCCTATTAAAGACGGGCAACGGAACAGGGAAACGGGCGAATGTCGAAAGATATCAAACCAAAACACAGACTCGGGCAGTCGGCCGCCTCCAAGCGCAAGCGGGCCATTACTTATACGATTTTGCTGCTTTTGGCTGGAGGTGGCGCTTACGCCGCGTACCGCTATACGAACGAGACGGCGGTGGTGGAAGTGCCCGTCGCGAAGGTCCGGCGTGGAGACTTCGTGATCAGTGTGAAAACCCGTGGCGAAATCCGCAGTGTCCACTCCGAAATTTTGACGGCTCCGCAAGTGCCGGACCCGCGCATCGTCCGGCTGGCTGAGTCCGGCCGTCCCATCAAGAAGGGGGATGTCGTCGTCGAATTCGATGGAGCTCAACAAGAGCAGACGTATCTCGAAAAGACCACAAGCGTCCGCACCGCCGATAGTGAGATCGTTCAGACCAAAGCATCGCACCGGATCGTGACCGAACAGGACAGCATGAACCTGATGACGTCCCAATATAATCTGGAGCGTTCCAAACTGGATGCCAGCAAGGCCGAGGTGGTCTCTGCCATTGAAGGCGCCAAGAGCCGGATCGATGTGGGGATCTCGGAAGGCGAGCTAGGGCAGGTGAAAACAACCATGTCGGCCCACAAGACGACCCAGCAGGCCGACCTGGACCGGCTGGAACAGAAGAAGGATAAGACCGTGCGCGATGCCGACCGGACCAAGGGCTATCTTTCGAAGATGCTGCTGCGGGCGCCGAACGATGGCATCGTCAATCTGCTTCCGAACTTCCGCGCGTCGGGTTCCTTCGGTTCCTCGCCGCCTCCGTTCAAGGAAGGCGACCGCGCGTGGACCGGCGCCGCTATCGCCGAGATTCCGGACCTCACCAATATGCGCATCGACTTGAAACTGGAAGAAGTGGACCGCGGCAAAATGAAAATCGGTCAGATCGTCAAGGTCCGGGTGGATGCGATTGCGGATCGCGAGTTGACGGCGGTACTTGAGTGGATTAGCCCGATCGCGGCGGTGAATTTCCGCGGCATGGGTCTTACCGAGAAAACATTTCCCGCGCGCGCGACACTGAAGAATCTCGACCCGCGGTTGCGGCCCGGCATGAGCGCGACGGCGGAAGTGGTAATTGAGAGTGAGCCGGACACGCTGTTGATTCCGGTGCGGGCCAGCTTCCTGAATAAGGGAAAGCCCGCCGTGTACGTACAAAATGGCCAGCAATTCCCGATCCGGAATATTGGGGTAGGTAAGCGGAACGATACGGATATGGTGGTCACCAGGGGTTTGAAGGAAGGCGAGTTGGTGACACTGGAAAATCCGATTGAAGCAGCGAAGAAGGCGAAGAAGCTGTAGCGAAGATCCTCCATGAAGAAGATTTTGATTCGGGTTTTGATTTTGGCGGTTGTAGCGAGTGCGGCCTGGTACGGCTATCGGCTGTTCCAGGGGATGACCCAGCGGCAGCAGCAGGTGGCGACGGCCAAGGTCCGGCGGGGCGATGTGGTGGTCCGGAGCTTCACACGCGGCGAAGTGCGCGCGGTGCGATCCGTTACATTGATCGCTCCGAACCTTTTTGGGACGGTGCAGGTGACACAGCTAGCCGAGCTCGGCAGCTTTGCCCGCGAGAAAGATCTGGTGGTGGAATTTGACGATTCGGAAGTGAACTCGCGCCTCGAAGAAAAGCAGCTCGAAATTGACCAGATTGACGAGCAGATCAAGAAGGCGGAAGCCGATTTGGCCATCCGGAACAATCAGGATCAGGTGGAACTGCTGCGCACCGGCTATTCGGTACGCCGTTCGGAACTTGAGGTCAAGCGCAACGAGTTGTTATCGGCAATCGACGCGAAGAAGAATGTTCTCAACCTGGAAGAATCAAAACAGCGTTTAAAGCAACTGGAAAGCGATATCAAATCGCGCCTGGAGCAGGCCAAGGCGGAGATGGCGGTTTTGATCGAGAAGAAAAATAAATCGAAGCTGGAGCTTTCTCGCGAGCGGCAGAGACTTACCCAGGTGAAACTGCTTTCGCCGATGAGCGGGCTGGTAGCGATTAAGCAAAACCGGCAGGGCGGATTCTTTTTCCCCGGAATGCAGATTCCAGACATCCGCGAAGGCGATCAGGTGCAGCCAGGCATGGCGATTGCCGACGTTCTCGACTTATCGGAACTGGAAATCGTCGCCAAGGTTGGTGAGCTCGATCGCGCGAATTTGAAAGACGATCAAGATGTGATCATTCAGCTCGACGCCATTGGCGACAAAAAGTTTTCGGGAAAAATCAAGAGCATGAGCGGCACGGCGTCCGCCAATATCTTTTCCGGCGATCCGGGTAAAAAGTTCGACGTGGTCTTCTCCGTCGACATGAAGGAGTTGTTGACCGGATTGGGCGCAAAACCAGAACAGATCCGCAAGGTGCTGGAAACCGCCGCGCAAAACAGGAAGAAGCCCGCGCAACCGCCGATGATGGCGATGGCGGGCATGGGTGCGGGAATGCAGGGTGGGGGCGGGCCTCCTACTATGATGCCGCCGGGTGGCGCGGGCGCTCCGGCTGCCAGTGGGGCGCCTGCCGGGCCGCCTGGCGGCGCACCCCAAATGGTGATGCTGGGCGGCCCCGGTGGGCCTGCCGGTGCGCAGCCAGTCTCCGGTGCGGACGCACAAAAGCTGCAAGCCACCATGGCAAAAGTGCTGAATGGCCGCAATCCTCAAAGCCTTTCCGCGGAAGAGCGCACCAAAATGGGTGATGAGATTCGCAAGCTCATGGCCGCCGGAAGCGCCCCGGCTGGCACTGGCACGGTCAAACCCGGCGCACCGGCAGGCAAGGGACCTGCCGGACCCCCCGGCATGCCCCCCGGTGGGATGAGAAGCGGACAGTTCAGCGAACAAGAGCTGGCGAATGCAAAGCTGCCTCCTGCGGTGGAAGCCGACAATCAACTGGACGTTTTGCTACGGCCTGGCTTGTTGGCCGACGTGGAAATCATTATCGAGAAAATTCCAAACGCGATTAATATCCCGGCACAGGCGGTTTTTGAGAAGGACGGCAAACCCATCGTGTACGTACGTACCGCGAATCGATGGGACGAACGTGCCATCAAGCCGCTCAAGCGCAGTGAATCCACCATGGTGGTCGCCAGCGGTTTGACCCCCGGCGAGACGATCGCAATGTCCGATCCGAATGCGAAGCCGGGCGACAAGAAAAAAGAAAAAAGCGGCGGTGGGGCGAATGGCAACCCGATGGGCGGCATGGGGAAAAAGTAATGGCGAATATTTCCGGAATCGAGTCTGAACTAAAGATGGGGCTGCAGAGCCTCTTCGTTCATAAATTACGCAGTCTTCTTACCATGCTTGGCATGATCTTCGGCGTCGGTGCGGTTGTGGCGATGCTGTCAATCACCGCCGGAGCGCAACGCGCGGCCATGAGCTACATCGATCTGCTCGGAGTGAATAATATTATCATCGAAGCGAAAGAAGCGGCGGACCGGAACGAATTGCAGGCGCGCCGCGCTATCTCGCCTGGGCTGACGTTCCGCGATTATCGTGCGATCTCGGAAAATGTGCAAGGCATTGAGGCTATCACTCCCAGAAAACGATTCAAGCCTCTGAAGGTTCTGCCCAAAACCGCGCAGGATCAACCGTTGTTGATCGGCGTCAGCCCCGATTTCCTGAAGATCAATAGCCTGAAACTGGTGGATGGCCGCTTCTTCAATGAAGAGGACGATACGCGATCCGCCCCGGTCTGTGTGCTGGGTGAATCGGCCAAGGTCAACTTGCTTGGCTACGATCCCGCGGTGGGCAAGTTCGTCAAAATCAACGACACGTGGTTAGAGGTGATCGGCGTACTCTCACAGCAGGCCACGGCGGATGCCGACGAGGGCCTTGAGGTGGCCAATCGCAATAATATGGTGATCGCTCCGCTGAACACCGTCATGCGCCGTTTCGAAGACAACAACAGCTATTTGAAAGACGAGATTGACGGAATTTACATCAAGGTTCGCGATAAAGTAGATTCGGTGGAAACAGCGAATGTGGTAAGCGCGATTCTTACATCGACCCATAAGGACGCTGGCGATTTTAACGTTACGGTGCCTGCCGGATTGCTGGAGCAGAAGCGCCGGACGCAGTTCATCTTCAGCGTCGTCATGATTTGTATCGCCGGCATTTCGCTGCTGGTTGGCGGCATCGGCATCATGAACATCATGCTCGCCACCGTTTTGGAGCGCACGCGGGAAATCGGTATCCGGCGAGCCATCGGCGCCCGGCAGTCCGACATCGTGCGGCAGTTTTTGACCGAGGCGGTGCTGATCTCCATCATCGGGGGCCTGATAGGAATCGCGTTCGGCTATTCGCTCGCGAACATTATCGCGGCAGCGGCGGGTTGGCCCACCGACGTGACCACGACATCTATCGTGGTGGCGTTCGGCGTGTCGGTCGCCATTGGACTTCTGTTCGGTATTTATCCGGCGGTGCAGGCCGCCAAGCTCGATCCAATCGAAGCTATTCGTTACGAGTAAAGAGAGTGATATGCGATTTTGTGCGATTTTCCTACTATCGTTGTGCGCTTTCAGCGCCTTCGGCCAGAATGCGGTGGCTAACCTCGATAAAACCGCGGTCAAAGCGGAGAAGGCCGCGAATGCCGCCGCCGCGCCGATGTTTCCAACGGGTAACTACTTTCGAACCGTGTTCAGCAATCGGAATCCCGATGTCGAGTTGAAAAGCCCGACGCGTCTCACGGATTACGTGGTGGACAACAAGCTGGAACTATCGCTTCGTTCGTACCTGGACGCCGTGATGGCCAATAACACAGACATCGTGGTTCAAAAAGTATCTGTCCAGGTGTTCCGGAACGCGATTCTCCGCGCTTTCTCCGTCTTCGATCCCCTGGTTTTGGCGCGATTCAACGCCACTCGCACGGAAACCCCTGCGAACGACGTTCTGGCAGGGGCCAGCGCGTTGAATGCTCTCACGCAGCCCGCTACTTTCACTTTCCAGCAGACCCTCAGCAGTGGAGCGCAGTACAACGTAGGGTTCAGCACGCTGAAGACGTCCACCAACAGTTCTTTCGCCCTGTTTAACCCGGCCTTGAGCGCGAACTTGAACGCAAGTTTCTCCCAGCCTCTGCTTCGTAATCGAGGATCGTTCCTGACCAAACTGCCGATTACAATCGCGCGAAGCCGCCTGCGCTCATCCGAATACGGCCTTCAGGATCAAGTGCTACAGCTTGTTTCCAGGGCGGAAAATGCATATTGGGATGTCATTCTGGCGCGTGAGAACGTGAAAGTTCAAGAGCAGGCGCTGGCCTTGGCCGATACATCCCTAAAACGGGCGCAGCGTGAACTCGAACTTGGCGCGATCTCTTCTCTGGACATCTATCAACCGCAGGCGCAGTATGCGAATTACCAGATCCAGGTTTCGCAAGCTCGATTCGGATTGCAACAAGTAGAAGACGTCCTCCGGAAGCAGATGGGCGCCGACCTCGACCCGCAGATCCGCATGCTGCCAATCGTTCTCACAGAGCCGATCAGTCCACCGCTGGAGGCGCCCCTGGAAAAGGAAGCGATGGTCCAGAAGGCCCTGAATATGCGACCGGATGTAAAGGTGGCGCGGCAGAATATCGATACGGACGATCTGAACATTAAAGCGGCGTCGAACAACTTGAGGCCCGACTTCCGGCTCACCGGGCAGTACGGGGCTGCTGGACGCGGCGGTCCTTTCAGCGCCCGCCAGAATGTTTTCGTCGGTGACGGCACTACCAGTACTGTGATCAATACGGTTCCGGGTGGATTCGGAGATGCCCTGGACCAGCTTTTCGGCTTCGGATTCCCGGTCTACGGTTTCGGCTTGACCCTGAACCTGCCAATCCGGAACAGGGCCGCCGCCGCCGACTATGCCGACGCGGTGGTGAGCAAGCGGCTGGATGCGCTGCGAGTTCGCAATACGGAACAAGGCGTGCGGCTCGACGTGTTGAATGCTATCAGCCTTGTGGAAGGAAGCAAGGCAAGTATTGAGTTGGCAAAGGTCGCGCTCGATTTTGCGCAGAAGCGGGTGGATGCCGAGCAGAAGAAATACGACCTGGGCACCTCTACGCTCTTCTTCCTTCTGGATGCGCAGACCGCGCTCAATCGCGCACAGTCCGATCTGGTGAATCAGTCGGTGATCCACCGGAAGAGCCTGACTAATCTGCTTCGCTTCACCGGCGAACTGCTTTCAGAGCGGGGCATCGCGATACAGTAGGACATGGGCCGAATCCGGATTCTCTCCGACAATGTTGCGAACAAAATCGCGGCCGGAGAGGTGGTGGAAAGGCCAGCTTCCGTCGTAAAAGAACTGCTTGAGAACTCGCTCGATGCGGGCGCCACGGATATCCGCATCGAGGTCGAAAACGGCGGACGGAGGCTGATCCGCATTACAGACAACGGCTGCGGCATGCTTCGCGACGACGCAATGCTGGCCTTCGAGCGCCACGCCACCAGCAAGCTCAGCGATGTCAACGACCTTCTCTCCATCGCCACGCTAGGTTTTCGCGGTGAGGCGCTACCGTCCGTCGCTTCGGTTTCGCGGCTGCTGCTGGAGACGCGAACGGCTCAGGAATCCACGGGTACCACCGTCGAGCTTGCCGGCGGAAAACTATTGCGCTGTGAGGAATCCGCGCTCGCCGCCGGCACCGTGATCACGGTGCGCGATCTCTTCTTCAACGTGCCCGCACGGAGGAAGTTTTTGCGGTCTGAGCAGACAGAACTCGCCCATATTGCATCGTTGGTGACTCACTACAGTCTTGCCCACCCGTCTAAGAGCTTTCAACTCATTCATGGGATAAATGAACTTCTCGGCGTAACACCAGTCGAACATCTGCGTGACCGTGTGTATCAAGTGTTCGGCGGGAACGTTTTAGAAGAACTGGTGGATATCGGTTACCGGGAACGCGAGCTGAAGCTCGGTGTTTCGGCCGAAGATCCCGAACCGGTGCAGCGTGTCTTCGCCCTGCGCGGTTTTGTTTCAAGACCGCAGGTTCAGAAGCTCAACCGGAACTCGGTGTTCCTGTTCGTGAATGGCCGCCTGATACGCGACCGCCTGCTGATGCACGCGCTTTCGGCTGCATATCACAATTTGATCCCTCCTGCCTGCTATCCGTTTGCGCTGCTGTTTCTCGATTGCGATTGTGAAGAGGTGGACGTGAATGTTCACCCATCGAAAACCGAGGTGCGCTTCCGGCATGGCTCAGTAGTGCATGATTTTCTGCGCGACGGAATACGGGAGATTCTAATGGCCAGCCGCCCAGTATCGAACCTGCCGCTGGCGCCCATTGCGCAACCTGCCGCCGATCTGCCGTACTCCGATTTCACGCAGCGAATCGAGGATCATCAGGCAAATCAATACGCCGGGATGGCTCAGTCTGAGCGGGATTTACCGGTGATGACGCTGGCGCCTCCACCTGCGCCCTCCCCACGGTTCGACTTTGGACCCGAGCCCATCCGGGTTCAGCAGAATACGGCGCCAATGCGGCTGGCTGTGCCGGATACCCACGGCGCGTTTCCGGTGGACTCTTCTGAAGAGCCATCCCAAAGCATGCATTCTTTGATGGATTTGCGGCCGCTCGGCCAGATCCACGACAGCTTCATCGTCGCGGCCGGCCGCGATGGGTTGTGGATCGTCGATCAACATGTGGCGCACGAACGGATCCTGTTTGAGAAAGTACTGAAGCAGAGGGCTGCGGGGCGCGTCGAAATGCAGCAACTGCTCATGCCTATTGTGTTGCAGGTCACCGCGGGGCAACAACTGCAATACGCGCGGATCGCCGATGAGCTGAACTCAATCGGCTTCGATACGGAGCCGTTCGGTACGCGAACCATCGCGGTGAAGGCCACCCCATCCTCCGTGAGCGCGGGTGAAATTGAGAAGTTGATTTCCGAGATACTGGAGATCGGCGAAGGCGAGATGCGCAGTCTATCCATGGACGATCTGCGCCGTGGCATTGCAGCGTCCATCGCCTGCCATGCCGCGATTAAAATCAACACGCGGCTCGATCAAGCGAAAATGGACTGGCTGCTTACCGCACTATCCGCGACCGACTATCCAATGAGCTGCCCGCACGGGCGTCCTATCGCCTTGCGATACGCCATGAAGGATATCCTAAAAGGGTTTCACCGTATCTGAGGCGCCCCTCTCGGCTACTTAACGCCTTTTTAGACGCTGATGACCGGACACGGCGATTCCTGGATCATCCGATAAGCCTCGCCACGCAATGCTCCGCCCTCAGCGCTACGGCCCACCACTAACAAATCGCCGGGAACGGACCGCGCTAAGTCGCGCACAACATCCACCGGCTTCCCAACCTTCACAAAGACATCCCCGGTTGCGCCCACTTCGTCCATCAACTTCCCAACATCGGTCAAGGCAGCCCCCGTATCCTGGACTTCTATCGCATGTACCACTTCCAGCTTCGCCTGAAAGTCACCAGCGAGCCGCGCCGCGAAAGCCAGAGTCTCCTTGCTGTGTTCCTGCAGCCCGACGCTGCAAAGAATTCGATTAAACCCGGCAACATCACCCGCTGTGGCCGCGGTTTCCAGATGAGCCCCCGTCAGCACAGCGCATGTCACGTCATGAAGAACCTTCGCCGTCACCGAACCCAGTAGAAACCGGCGAAAGCGGCCATAGCCGTGCGTCGGCATCGCGATCAGGTCCACATTCTCCGTTTGCGCAAACTCGACAATGTTCGTCGCCGCATCGCCCTGCAACAGCGTGCGGGTGACATCCATTCCCGAAAGTTCGGCCACCGCAAAACCGTTGAGCTCCTTCTCCGCATCTCCGGCCGGCAGTTCGGTTGGTATTGGGATCAGGCCAGTCCCAACGGGAAGCATATACACGTTCTCGTGGACGTGCAGCATCGACACTCGCGCGCCGTACTTGCGCGCCAGCGCGGCCACATACGGAACAACACTCAGTGAGCGGTCCGAAAAGTCCGTTGGAAACAGGATGTGCCGAAGGGGAAGCATAGTGACTTTACTTTACCCCACCACCTCACGGATCACGCTTCCCGAAACATCCGTCAAACGAATGTTTCGGCCATTGTGGGCAAAAGTCAGCTTCTCATGATCCAACCCAAGCTGGTGCAGCACAGTCGCATGCAGATCGTTAACCGATTTCACGTTCTCCACCGCCGCGTAACCGTATTCGTCCGTAGCACCCACCACCGTGCCGCCTTTAATTCCGCCGCCCGCGAGCCACACAGAGAACCCATACGGATTATGATCCCGTCCATTCATCTTCTGTGAAATCGGCATGCGTCCAAACTCGCCGTGCCAGATGATGAGCGTTGAATCCAGCAGTCCGCGTTGCTTCAGATCCGTCATCAGACCCGCAATCGGCCGGTCCGTCTCAGCGCAATGCATTCCGTGGTTCTCTTGCAGATCCCAGTGCGCATCCCAGCTATCGGTGAAATTACCGCCGCCCGAAAAAATCTGCACGAACCGCACGCCGCGTTCCACCAGCCTTCGAGCCATCAGGCACTGGCGGCCCACATAATCCGTTGGCTGATCCCCAACGCCGTACAACGCCCGGGTCGCATTCGTTTCCTTGTTCAGGTCCACGGCTTCCGTCGCTTGCGTCTGCATCTGAAATGCCAGTTCATACGTCTGGATTCGCGCCGACAGTTCATAATCGTGCGGGTTCTTGCTCAGGTGCTCCTCGTTAAATTTCGCCAGCAGATCCAGCCAGCGCCGCTGCCGCTCCGGCGTCATCTCTTTCGGCGGTTTCAAATCCACAATCGGATCGCCAGTCGAGCGGAACGGCGTCCCCTGGTACGCAGCGGGCATGAACCCATTGCCCCAATTCGGCGCGCCGCCAATCGGTCCTCCGCGCGGATCGGAAAAAACCACAAAGGCCGGAAGGTTCTGATTTTCCGTTCCCAGCCCATAGGTCACCCAACTGCCCATGCTCGGGTAGCCGCCTTGAATGAATCCCGTGTTCATCTGGAACAGCGCCGGCGCATGATCGTTGCTGATCGCCTTCATGGAGCGGATCAACGCAATCTCATCCACTTTCTTGGCGACATTCGGAAACAACTCCGATACGTCCATGCCGCTCTGCCCATGCTTGGCGAAAGCCCACGGCGAAGGCATCAGTCCACCTGGGTGCCCCTGCGAAACCACCACTTCTCCCTTGCCCGTCATCGCTTCGCCCTGCCGCTTCAGCAACTCCGGCTTGGGGTCAAAGGTGTCCACGTGACTCACGCCGCCATAACAGAAAATCGAAATAATGGCTTTCGCTTTAGCCGGAAAATGGGGAGTCCGCAGCGCCAGTGGCGACGATCCCCCGGCCGCGCTCGCTCCGCACAGCAAATCGGCAAACGCGAGCCCGGCAATGCCGCCGCCCGCGCGGCCAAGCAGCTCTCTTCTGGAAAGGAATCGTTTCGTCATGGGATGTACACGAACTCGTTTAGATTTAGCACCGTCTGGCAGAAATCCACCAAACCTTGCCCATCGCCTTGAATGAACGCGGCGGCCCTTTCCGATTCGGCCTGCACCGGAGGCCGGCTCAACGCCAATTGGAACGCAAGATCCACTTCCGCGGCCGGATCGGCGCCAGCTTCCCGCCGCAGACGTTCCGCAAACATTCGCGCTTCCAGCAGCACGAAATTGTTGTTCATCAGAATCAAGGCTTGCGGCGCAATCGTACTCCGGTTCCGGCGCGCGCAGGAACCCACCGAATCCGGCTTGTCGAACACATCCAACATCGGAAGCGGAATGGAGCGTTTCGAAAATACATAAACACTACGGCGCCAAGTCTCCGGATCGCTATCCGGCTTGCCGGCCCACGTCCGCTTTGAGCTCGATTGGAACAGCGCCGGATCGATGAACGGATGCACTGCCGGGCCACCCACCTTCCGGTCCAGATTCCCGGCCACCGCAAGAATCGAATCGCGAATCCCCTCCGCTTCCAGGCGTTGCCGCGGCATCCGCCAGAGATAGCGGTTCTCCTCGTCATCCTTCAGATTGGCCGCCACATCGTCGGTCGATCTCTGGTATGTCTGCGAGTTCATCATCAGGCGGTGCATCGCCTTCATGCTCCACCCTTCACGGACAAACTCGGTCGCCAACCAGTCCAGCAATTCGGGATGCGTCGGTGGCTCGCCCATCTTGCCGAAGTTATTCGGTGTCCGTACCAGGCCCTCTCCGAAATGATGTTGCCAGATCCGGTTCACCATCACGCGCGCAGTCAACGGGTTCTCCCGGGAAGCAATCCAAGCGGCAAATGCCTTCCGCCGTCCGCTCGTCTTCGCGTTCGCGGCCGGATCGGGAAAGGCCCAGTCGCCTTCACTCGCCACCGTCAGTACGCCGGGCTTCATCAGGCTGCCCCTCTGACCCGGACTCCCGCGATGCAGAAAATACGACGGCGGAGCCTCGCGGCCGCGCTCGGCAATTGCCATCGCCGTCGGCAGAGGCTTCGGACGTTGCGCGTCCAGCCCGGCAATCTCTTTCGAAATCTCTTCATGACGCGCCCGATCCGTATCATTCAAAGTAGCCAACAGATCTTTCGGCTCCACGGACAGAGTTTTCTCCACCTGCTCCGCATTCAAGCGCTGCCCTTCCGTGCGCCGGTCCGCGGGCGTTTGCAACGCGGTCTGCACATAATCGGGCAGCTTGTCCCGCTTCTCCTGCAGCAAACGATCCTTGTAAGGCTTCTCAATCGCCGCAAGCTGCTTCTTCAACGGAGCTTGAAGCCCCGTGATGCGTTTCTGCTCAGCCTCGAAATGCGCAACCTCTTCCTTGCTCACCAGTGGATATTCAATCGCCTTCGTCGGAAAGAATACCGCCTGCATGCGGTAATAATCCTTCTGTGGAATCGGATCGAACTTGTGATTGTGGCAGCGCGCGCAGCCCACGGTCATTCCGAGAAACGTGTTCGCGGTGGTGCTGACCAAATCGTCCACTTCATCCAGCCGTGTCTGCTCGTTCTTAAGATTATTCTCCAGTCCGAGCCGTAAATAGCCCGTAGGAATGCGCGCTTCGGCCGACTCCGGCGCCAGCTCATCGCCCGCAATCTGCTCTTGAATAAACCAATCGTACGGCTTGTCTTCATTGAACGCGCGGACCACGTAATCCCGGTACCGCCAGGCGTTGTCCCGGTCGCGGTCATATTCAAAGCCACCCGAATCGGAATACCGGACCGTATCCAGCCAATGCCGTCCCCAGCGTTCTCCATACTGCGGCGACGCAAGCAGTTCCTCAACAACTTTCGAAAACGCACGGGTGGAACGATCGTTCAAGAACGCCTGCACCTGCGCCGGCGATGGCGGTAGACCCGTCAAATCCAGATAAGCCCGTCGAATCAGCGCACGCCGGCCGGCCGCGGGCGCTGGCGTCAGCCCCTTGGCTTTCAACTGAGCAAGGATAAAAGCGTCCACCGGATTGCTGGCTCCCGCTTCCGGGACCGGATACCGCACAGGCTTCCGGAATGCCCAATACTGGCGTTCCGCTTCCGTAATCGGCCGCTCCTCCATCTTCGCCAGCGCGGCATTCACTTCTTGTTTCGTCTCTTGTTTTGGCACGGCAGCGGTCATCGGCGCACCTGCGTCGATCCACTTCTTAATGATCTCGACATCCTTCGCAGCCAGCCGTTTCCCCGGTGGCATGGAGGGTTTCTCCGCGCCCGAAACAAATTGATAAATCCTGCTGTTTGCCGCGTTGCCCGGCTCCATAGCGGCTCCGCGTTCGCCGCCTTCCAATATCGATTCCCGCGTGCGCAAATCCAGATTCGACATCTTCAAGGCAGCGCCATGGCAGCTAGTGCAATTCTGTTCCAGAATCTCCGCCGCTTCGTCTCCAAGATCGGCGGCAGACATCGGCAGGGTAAACCACGCCAGGACCACAGCGGCGGAGAGGGTAAGCGTACGAAAGGGCGGCATCCAAGTCCTTGGACAACATTCTATCGAAACCACCAGTTCTACGCGGACGTGATACTTCACCCGGCTTAGCCGATCTCGCCGCCATCTCGCGCTGGACCTGCACGGCTAAGGCCTGTTCAAAGATCACGCGCCGCTACTACTTCTGGGATGCGCGGCCGAGACAGTATAATTATTTAAGGGAAACGATGCCCGTCACGATTTCAGACGAAGTGCTTACGGCGGCTCACATGAGTGAACCCGAATTGAAGCAGGAACTTGCGTTGACATTATTCCAGCAAGAGCGGTTGACCTCCGCGCAAGCGAGCCGTCTTGCGGAAATGAGCCAGCTCGCTTTTCAGGCCCTTTTGGCAGACCGCCAGATTCCGATCCATTACGGCATAGAAGAATTCCGTGAGGATGTTCGGACTCTCCGCCAGACGGAACGGTTTTGATCGTTGTCTCCGATACATCCCCGATCCTCAATCTCGCGCGAATAGGTCGTCTCGAACTCCTCCCCTCGCTTTATTGTCAGGTACTCATTCCTGCCTCGGTGTAAGGTGAACTGACGAACTCCAAAAGCGATCTGCGCCTCCCAATCGACCTTGCATCGATGCCATGGTTAAGAGTCGCGGCTGCGGCAGACCAGAACCGTGTACAAGAACTTCGCGAGGATCTGGACGCTGGTGAAGCTGAGGCAATCGTGCTTGCAATCGAGCGCCGGGCGGACCTCCTGCTCGTTGATGAAAGGCGTGGGCGTCGGACTGCCACCGCCGCGGGCCTGACCGTTACAGGCCTCCTCGGTGTCCTAGTGCTTAGTTGCATAAGTTGATAATCGTATTCCGCAGCTGACTCCCTTTGACCTCGCGCTTGCGCCAGCGGAACGGTTTTGGGTTCTGATTGTGCTTTTGCGCAAAAGCCGCGATTGAATCTCGCAGTTGATCTT
>JBBPYD010000232.1:0-11931 GCA_038200305.1 Bryobacterales bacterium | reverse complement strand
CTGGGTTCCAGTCCGTGCCGGTCCACCCAAATCCAGCGCAAATACCTTCAACTCCACCCGGCGGTTTTGCTTCCGCCCGTCACGCGTTTTATTGTCGGCGGTAGGTGCATCCTCACCGAGACCCAGCACATGGATCTTGCGCAGAGGCACCTGATGATTCTCCGTCAGGTATCGCACTACCGCGTCGGCCCGCTTCTGGCTTAACAACAGGTTCGACGATACGGAGCCAACTTGGTCTGTAAAGCCTTGTACTTCCAGAACGTAATTCTTCGCGCTGGTGATGTTGCCCACTGCAGCGTCCAGTTGGGCCTGCGCGTCCTTGGTCAGTGTAGACTTCCCGAATAGGAACAATACCTTCTCCGTCGTCACCAGCTTGTAGTTGTCGATATTCTCAACCACCTCACCAATTCGGCTCATGCCATTTTGGGCCAGCTTGTTCGCCTGATCCGCGCTCTGTCCAGCCTGTGAAGCGGCCTGAGCGGCTTGTCCGGCGGCTTGGTTGGCCTTGGCGGCGTCCTGGCCGGCGGCGACAGCCTTCCGGTCGGCATCCATCGCCTTCTCGTCTGTTTTAGATAAGCCGTTCTCCAGCTCGCCGATGGCGGAAGCGTGGTCAGCCGTCTTTTTCTCGTTGACGGAGACGCGGTTCTCCACGGGTGCAACCACCCCTCGCGTATACTTCTTAGTCGCACACCCGGTTGTTCCAAATCCGAGCAAAAGTATACTGCCCAAAGCGGCAGATGCCTTTCCAATGCTAATGGCGTTCATCTGTTAACCTCCTTGTGGTACATCAGCAAGTAGAGTACCACTTTACGCTAAACAAATCGACGTTTCCGTTCGGGAACGCGTTTCCAGGAAGCACACTTCCCATCTAGTCTTAGAGGGAGAAATTACACGATGGTTGCAAGAAAACTTTTCTGAAAGGATGTAACCGGCTCTGTTATTTGACTGTTTATGGAACTGCCTGTTAGATTGGGTTTTTCATGACCCAGACTGCTGCGTTGAAAACCACTCCTCTGAACGCGGTGCATCGTCGCATGAAAGCCAAAATGGTCGACTTTGGCGGTTGGGATATGCCGGTGGTCTACTCAGGCATTCTGGAAGAACATCACGCCGTCAGGACTGCTGTGGGGCTTTTTGACGTCAGCCATATGGGTGAGATTGAGGTCCGCGGTCCCGAAGCGCTCAATCTGGTTGACTACATTTCCTCCAACGCGGCGTCGCGTCTGGCGGTGGGCCAGGCGCACTACTCCGGCCTGTTATATGAACATGGTGGATTCGTGGACGACATTCTGGTCCATAAAGTGGATGACGATCATTTCTTCATCTGTGTGAACGCCTCCAATCAGGAGAAAGATTACGATCACATTGTTCTGATGAACAATAAGAAGGCGACCGTTGAGTACGCAAGCGATCGCTATGCGCAGATCGCCGTTCAGGGGCCGAAGGCAATCGACACGTTACAGAAGTTGACCGCCACGCCACTCGCGCCGATCAAGTACTATCACTTCGTTGACGGAGAAGCCGCGGGTGTCTGGGCCCGTATCGCCCGGACCGGCTATACCGGCGAGGATGGATTTGAGATTTACGTTACTCCGGATGAAGCACCGGCGGTTTGGGACAAACTTCTGGAAGCCGGCTTGGAGTATGGGATCAAGCCGTGTGGTCTGGGCGCGCGGAACACACTGCGGCTGGAAGCGAAGATGGCGTTGTACGGTCATGAGATCGGCGCCTCTATCAATCCCCTGGAAGCGGACCTCGGCTGGATCGTAAAGTTCGACAAAGACGAATTCGTAGGCAAGGCCGCGCTTGAGAAGCAGAAAGAGCAGGGCGTGATGCGCAAGCTCGTCGGGTTCGAAATGACCGGGCGCGGCATCGGCCGTGACGGGTATGAAGTGTGGCTGGATGGCAAGCCGGCGGGGTTCGTCACCAGCGGCGGGCCATCGCCAACGTTAAACAAAAACATTGGGCTGTGTTATCTGCCTGTGGAATCCGCCGAACCAGGGCGTACTATTCAGATCATGATCCGCAACCAGCCAGTGGACGCGGTAACGGTTCCAACTCCTTTCTATAAGCGGGCAAAATAACATAAATGTATCCAGAAAACTTTCGCTACACGAAGGAACACGAGTGGGTGTCTGTAGACGGCGGCGTCGGGACCGTCGGAATCACCGAACATGCGCAGGCCGAGCTCGGCGATATCGTGTACGTTGATATGCCACGCGTGGGTTCCGCTGTCACTCAGGGCAAGACGTTCGGTTCGGTTGAATCGGTCAAAGCCGTATCGGATATCTACTCACCCGTATCCGGTGAAGTAGTTGAAGCGAATGAACTACTC
The DNA here is from genome assembly GCA_038200305.1 of Bryobacterales bacterium. Lineage (GTDB taxonomy): Bacteria > Acidobacteriota > Terriglobia > Bryobacterales > Bryobacteraceae > JANXXV01. The sequence goes on along the minus strand of JBBPYD010000232.1, from coordinate 9,596 downwards.
GCGGCCAATCCTGAGAAGCTGAACGACGATCCCCACGGATCGGCATGGCTGGTGAAAATCCGGCTGAGCGCGCCGGATGAAATTAAGAACCTTCTCTCACCCGCGGATTATCAAACCTATGTAGGAGAGAAAGCCTGAATTGCGCTATCTACCGAAGTCTGAATCCGAACGCCGCCAGATGCTGGAAGTTTGCGGCGCCGATTCTTTAGAAGATCTGTTTTCCCATCTGCCGTCCGAAGCTAAACTGAACGCCCCTCTGGCGATTGAACCCGGAAAATCCGAATACGAGATCGTCGATTATTTCCGTGAGCGTGCGGCTGAGAACGCAACGGGGTACGCCTCCTTTTTGGGTGCGGGCGTATATTATCACTACCGCCCGGTAATGGTGGACACCATCGTTTCGCGGGGCGAGTTCCTCACTTCTTATACGCCGTACCAAGCCGAAATCGCCCAGGGGACACTGACCACCATTTTTGAATTTCAAACTATGGTGTGCCAGTTGACCGGAATGGAGGTGGCGAACGCCTCCATGTACGACGGATCGTCCGCGGTCCCGGAAGCGGCCATGATGGCGGTGCGAATCACGGGGCGCGATCGAATTCTGACGTCGAAGACCGTTCATCCGGAGTATCGCGAAGTATTGCGGACGTATGCCCAACACCAGGGCATGCCGATTTCCGAGTTCGGCTACGTTTCCGGCAGCGGCGCTATCGATCTGAAGGATCTGGAAGCGAAGCTGAACGATGAGGTGGCCGCGGTCATCGTGCAATCGCCGAATTTTTTCGGAATCGTGGAAGACATCAAGGCTGCCGCTGCACTTGCACATCGGCATGGCGCGCTGCTGGTGATGGTGTTCACCGAAGCGGTTTCTCTTGGACTGCTTGAGCCGCCGAAAGATGCGGACATCGTGGCCGGCGAGTTGCAATCGTTTGCGATTACGCCGAGCTATGGCGGCCCGTTCGCCGGCATCATCGCCACCAAAGAAAAGTTTATTCGTCAGATTCCGGGCAGACTGGTGGGGGAGACGAAAGATTCGCGCGGGAACCGGGCGTTTTGTCTGACGCTCTCTACCCGCGAGCAGCATATCCGCCGTGAGAAAGCGACTTCAAACATCTGCACCAATCAAGCGCTGATTGCGCTGATGGCTACCGTGTTCATGAGCGTGTACGGCAAAGAAGGGCTTCGCGAGTTGGCTGAACAAAATCTGGCCAAGGCGCACTATCTCGTGGATGGATTGAAAAAACGCTTCTCCGGGCCGTTTTTCAACGAGTTCGTTGTCTCCTGCAATGGGACGCCGCCGGAGACGGTGAACGAAAAGCTTCTAGGCGGCAAAATTATAGGAGGGCTTCCGCTAGGGAAATTCTATCCGGAGCTCAAGGATTGCATGTTGCTCTGCGCCACCGAAATGAGCAAGCGCGAGCACATGGACAAAGTAAAAGAGGCATTCTGACATGATTCGCAAGACCAGACCACACATCGTGCAGAATGAGCCTCTACTGTTTGAAATGAGCTCACCCGGAAAGAAGGGCTATCAATTGCCCGCCCTGGACGTGCCCGCTGTGGATGCGAAAGCGGTTCTGGGTTCCGATCACGTTCGCGAAGAGATTGAAGGATTTCCGGAAGTGAGTGAAGTGGAAACTATCCGCCACTTCACGCGGTTATCGACGTGGAACTACGCGATTGATTTGGGGCTGTACCCGCTCGGGTCATGCACCATGAAGTACAACCCCAGGGTCAATGAGTTGGTCGCTCGAACCGAAGCGCTCGCTTGGGCTCATCCGTATCAGCCCGAATCGCTGTCGCAAGGCGCGATGGAGATCATGGCTGAACTCGAGCGCTGCCTTGCTGAGATCACCGGCATGGACGCGGTCACGCTGCAGCCCGCTGCCGGCGCGCATGGCGAGATGACCGGCATCATGCTGATCCGGTCGCTGCTGGAAGCCCGTGGCGGCGCTCGGAAGAAGATTCTGATTCCCGATTCGGCGCACGGGACCAATCCGGCCACGGCTCACATGTGCGGCTATGCGGTGCAGAACATCGCCTCGAATGAGCGCGGTCTGGTGGATCTTGCAACGCTGTCCAGCGCGATGGATGAAACCGTCGCCGGCCTGATGATCACGAATCCGAACACGATTGGCGTGTTTGAAGAGAACATCATTGAGATCACCCGCATCGTGCATGCCAAGGGCGGCCTGGTGTATATGGACGGCGCGAACATGAACGCGCTGGTGGGCATGGCACGGCCCGGCGATTTCGGCGTCGATGTGATGCATCTGAATTTGCACAAGACGTTCTCCACTCCCCATGGAGGCGGTGGTCCGGGGTCCGGTGCGGTCGCAGTGAAGAAGCATCTGGAGCCGTTCCTGCCGTATCCGCGGCTGAAACGTGTGGGCGATCAGTGGACGTTCAACTACGATCTGCCGCAATCCATCGGCAAGGTGCGGGCGTTCTACGGGAATTTTGGCGTGCTGGTGCGCGCGCTCGCCTATATCATGGCGCACGGTGGAGACGGTTTGCGCCGCGCCACCATGGATGCCGTGCTCAACGCGAATTACATCCGGAGCATGTTGGAGCCGTACTACGATCTGCCGTATAAAGCCCCATCCATGCATGAAGTGGTTTTCAGTGACGACCGGCAGGCTAAGAAAGGCGTCCGTACAGGCGATATTGCAAAGCGCCTGATCGATTACGGATTCCACCCCTACACCGTGAGCTTCCCGCTGATCGTCCACGGCGCTCTGATGATCGAGCCAACCGAGACCGAAGGCAAACGCGAGATCGACCTCTTCGTCGACGCCATGATTTCCATTGCGAAAGAAGTGGAAGAAGACCCGCAAATGGTGTTGAAGGCGCCGTACCTCACGCGTACCAGCCGGGTGGATGAAGTGACGGCCGCCCGCAAGCCGATCGTGCGCTGGCGGCCGGAAGCCACGGCGAGCAAAGCGGCTGATTGATAATAGGGCATTCACTTTCGAATGCTCCGTCAAGTTCTTCTCGTTGCGGCTCTCATCGTTCTGATTCGCCTGCCCTTTCTCAACCAGGCGATCCAGGGTGATGATGTGTACTATCTGGCCGGGGCGCAGCACGCGCAAATCGATCCGGCGCATCCGAACCACACTTCCTACGTGTTCCAAGGCCAGGTCGTGCAGATGCAGGGGCATCCGCATCCTCCGCTGAATGCCTGGACGCTGGCGGCGCTGCTCGCGATCTTTGGCGACATTTATGAAATGCCATTCCATGCGGTGTACATCGGCTTCTCGCTAATCGCCGCACTCTCCATGCTGCTGCTGGCGCGGCGGTTTTCCCCGACGCCGTTGTGGGCGGCGCTGCTGTTCATTGCGGCCCCGGCGTTTGTGGTGAACGGAAATTCACTCGAATCCGATTTGCCGTTCCTCGCGTTTTGGATGCTGGGGATTGCGTTATTTGTAGCAGCGGTGGACCGGAGTTCGGTTGTCATGCTCAGCGCCAGTGCGCTGGCCTTGGCTCTGGCGGCTATGGCTGCGTATCAAGCGATCATCGCCGCTCCGATACTCGCATTCTACTTGTGGCATAAGAACCCCGCATGGCGGCCCGGCTGGATCGGCGTGTTCGTTGCGCCCTTCGTAGTGGCTGGCTATCAACTGTACGAGAAGCAATCAAGCGGCTCCGTGCCGGCTACCGTGCTCGTCGGATACTTCCAGACTTATGGACTTCAGCAGATTCAGAACAAGCTGAGGAATGCCGTTGCTCTGACGGCACACGCCGGCTGGATCGTATTCCCGCTGCTTGCTGTGGCGGCTTTCCGGAAGCGTTGGATCTATGGGCTGACGGCAGCCGGTGCCGGCATCTTCATCGATCCCAATCCGCTGTTCTGGATCTCATTTGGCGTTGGCGTCATGGTGCTAGCCTCGTGTATCGAGCGGCATCCCAATTTTCTGCAAGCCTGGATATTGGTATTTTTTGCCGCGGCTCTGATTATCTTCTTCGCGGGATCGGCACGATATCTTCTACCCATGGCTGCGCCGGTTGCCTTGATCGCCGCGCGGCAGAGGCGCTGGGTTCCTGCGGCGTTCGCACTGCAATTGGCTCTCAGCCTCATCCTGGCGGTGGTCAATTATCAGCATTGGGACGGCTACCGGCAATTCGCGCATAGTCTTCATGATCAGGTGATCGGAAAGCGCGCCTGGATCAATGGCGAATGGGGCCTGCGCTATTACTTCGAGTCTGACGGCGGCCTACCGGTTCTGCGCGGCCGAGCACTGTATCCCGGCGAGCTGCTGATCTCAAGCGATCTCGGCTTTCCCGTTCCAGTCACCACCGGCGGCGGTCAGCTTGTCCCATTGGCAACTCGCGAGATCACGTCCATATTGCCATTCCGGCTGATCGGACTCGGCTCCAAATCCGGCTACTCCACCGCTTCGCTGGGTTTCCGTCCGTTTGACATCTCGACGCGGCCGATTGACCGCGTGCGCGCCGAGGTAGTTGTGGAACGCAAGCCCACGCAGTCCTATTTGACGATGAGCGCGCCTGCGGCACAAACGCAGATCGTGAGCGGACTTTACGAAGCGGAGGCATCCTGGCGATGGATGGGCGAAAAAGCCATTGTGCTCTTGAAGCCGCCGCCCCAACCGGAGCCGCTGCATCTCACGTTCAATATTCCCGATGCCGCGCCGGCCCGCCGCGTAACGCTCTCGCTGGACGGCACAGTTCTGGAAGACAAAACGTATACAGCACCGGGCAGCTATACGCTGACGACGGGACCGGTCAGCGGCAGCACTGTCACCATTTCTGTCGACAAAACCTTTGCCCCGCCTGGCGATCAGCGCAGACTCGGGATGATCGTCGCCGAGCTAGGGTTTCGTTAGCATCAACGTGCGGTTGTTCTCGCTGTCATCCACATACAGGATGCCCTTGTTGTCCACGAAGACTCCGTGCGGGCGAGCGAGTGGCCCCCGCGTACCATCTCCCAAAACGGTCCGGATCACTCCGGTCTTCAGGTCAATACGGCGAATGGTGTGGCTTTCCGTGTCGGCGATGTAAAGCCCTCCATCCGGCGATAGCGCGACGCCCTTCGGTCCTGAGAGCTTGGCCTGAGTGGCTGGCCCGCCATCGCCCGTATAGCCCTTTTCACCCGTGCCCGCGACAAGCGTGATCACTTTTGCTACTGGATCGATACGATAAATCGCGTTGCCTTCGCGAAGCGCCAGGTACAGATTGCCCTTCGCATCCACATCAATGGCACGCGGCCCGTTCAACGCAGTACCGGCCAGCGGCGCGCCGTCCGGCGTTGGCTTCTTTTCTCCCGTACCCGCAAAGGTATTGATGATCCCAGTCCTCATATCGACACGCCGGACCCTGTTGTTTCCGATGTCGCAAACCAGCAAATTGCCGTCATGGTCAAACGCGATACTGTGCGGCTGCTTGAACTGCGCCTGCGTAGCAGGACCACCATCGCCGCTGAAACCCGCGCTGCCGTTCCCCGCAATGGTGGAAATCTTTTTCGACTTCCGATCCACTCGCTGCACCACATTGTTCTGCATATCGGCGAAGTACAGATTGCCGGCCTTGTCGAACCGAACCTCGTAAGGCTCGTTCAGCGTGGCTTCCGCCGCCAGTCCGCCATCCCCGGCGTACCCCTTCTGCCGGGTTCCTGCCACCGCCGTCAGTTCTTTCGTTTTCAGGTCGAGCCTGCTGACCACATGGTTACCGATTTCGCAGATGTAAAGCGCACCATCCGGGCCGATGGAGAGCCCGTACGGATTGTTCACCTTGTCCGTGAGAGTCTGAAATTCAGAGGCGGCGGAGAGGCCAGTACAGACAGCCAAAGCGAACAACACAGTGCGCATGGCAAAGTAGTCTAACACAGCTCTTCCAGCACCTCTTCCACAGTAATAGAGGAGATAGGATCGCGCTGCAGAACCCGCACATCCCGGCCTCTTGGCATCCATACATCTGGATTTGTCGGGCCAAACAGAGCGAACACGGGTGTCCCAACGGCCGCCGCTAAATGAGAAATCCCAGAGTCATTGCCGATGTAGGAATCCGCCTCCGCAAGCCAGCACGCCAAATCGTAAAGATTCAAAATTCGCACGGCATTTTCCAGGGCGTCTTCCGGCCCCGCGCAAAACTGCACCGGCTTCGGCAGACTCCGCGAAACAGAACGGAAACTCTCAAGCGGCCAGTTTTTCGTGCGGCTTCCGGAAAACGGATGTATCGCGACGAAGCCGGCCTTCTTACGGCGGCACTGGATGCGCGGCGCAGCGCCAAACGCACCGCCTACCTGCCGCAAATAGAAATCGGCCGCATGTAGTCCTCCGTCCGGCAAAGCGTCATGGAACTCGAATGGAAGATGCGAGACGGCTTCGCGAAAATCGGGCCGCCCTGTCCCATACCACGACACAATGGAATCGAACCTCGAAAGCTCATCCATGGGCGGCTCGGTAATGCCAACCAGATCGAGCCCAGTAGAGGAAATCGCCCGCACCTTGTCGGCGAATCGAATCAGCGGCACATTTTGCGAAGCGGCCCACACCTCGGTGTACTCCGCTCGCAAATGCTCCATCGCAGGCAGTGAGACAATGCAGTCGCCAATTGCGCCGGGGCGTATGAGCAGTCTTCGCAAGGGAGCAGATGCTAGTTTCGCACTTCGACCGGCACTTTGATATCGATCACGCGCGGGGGTAGACAAGCACGGTCATTACATGCCTGGTAGCGCAGTTTTCCATTCACCACGCCGTTGCTAACCACCTTGAATTTCGCCTGCGCTTTAAAGTCGCCCGTGAATACAGAAACCGGCTTGGGTGAAAACTGATATTTTTCCTGCTGTGGCTTGGGGAAAATAACTTCGCCTGCCTGGGCCGCGCCGCCGCTCCAAGTGAACCGCAAGGGGATCAGATACTCATCGTTGGGCGTGTTGCTATTCACGTGGTAGCCGCCGCGCAACTGCAGATGAAACTCGGCGGTCACCACTTCATTTCGCTTGCCGGCGATCTTCTCCGGCGGAATTACGCTAAGGACGGAGCTAATTTGAGCGGGCAGCGGAAGTACGCTCGACAACAGGATCAGCGCGCTTGCCTTCCAGAAGTTGGACGATCTCAGTTTGATAATCACTCTTGCTCACCAGCCCTATATGTGTCGCGGCAATCCTGCCATCCTGATCGATTACGAAGGTAGTCGGCAGCGAATCGACACCGCCATACAAAGTTCCCACACTGTCATTTCCCAGCAGAACCCTGTAGTTGATATGCGACTCGGAAAGGTATGGTTTCACCGCGTTCCATCCGTCTTCATCCATCGATACGCCGACTACCGCGAATCCCTTGTCCTTGTACTTCTGTTCAAAGTCGATAAACCACGGAATCTCGATCTTGCATGGTCCGCACCAAGTGGCCCAGAAATTGAGCAGCACAACCTTGCCCTTGTAATCAGCCAAATTGACGGTCTTGCCATTGGAGTCCTTCAGTGTGAAGTCAGGCGCCTTCTTGCGTCCGCTTTCCGCTTTCACCGTTGCGGCGCGCGTGTGTTCGGATTTCGAATTGCAGCTTACCATCAGAGTCAACGCGAGAGATCCGGCCGCCAAGGCACGTGTGGAGCAAATGAACACAAAATTCTCCTCAGTCCAATTATATCGGCAACGGTTGCTGCAACATCTGTTCCACTAGCCAGCGCAGCCGGTGTTTACGGAAAGTCTTGGCCAGGGTCATTTCCACGTACCGGGCTCCGCTCCCAAACGCCCATCCCGCGGTATCGCAGAAACTTTCGCACGCGTACTCACGCCACTTGCCGGTCCGGGCCGCGCAGTCGTATTCCGTAAGATCCTGCTTCAGCGATTCGGCGGACCAGCCAAGCTCGCCATGCGCGCCACGCCGCAATTCCGCTTGCAACAACGTTTCGTAGGACAGCCGTTTCTGATTGCCGATCCGTAGCCAAACAAAATGAAATACTTCATGCGCGAAGATCCGGTCCAGACGTTTAGGGGTTTTCAGCAGCCGGTCTTCAAGCACAATTTCACGGCTGCGCAGGAAGGATGCGGCATGAACCGCCGTCCCCTTTCCCGATCCGGACAGCAGTTTGCCGCCATGTGCCGTCAGAGCCGGCCGGAACCGGATTGTGATGCGATTGCCTGATAAAGGCGGCAATCCGCTGGGAATCGCAAGGATAACGCCTTGCGGCAAGAGGAAAAACTTCCTGTTACTTAGGCCCGCCGGGCTGTTGGAAGTAGGCGTTATTCTCGATCTTAACCGTCGTGCTCTTCCTGGTTTCATCCACGAACTTGCGAAATGCGGCATCTTTGATCTCTTGGAAGATCTCGTCCTTAACCTGATCGTACGAAGCTACTGATATAGATTCGGCGCGCACCACTACGTATCCATTTTGCTCACGGATAGGGTTACTAACCTCCCCTTCCTTGAGCGCAAGTATGGCAGATTTAACATTCGCGGGCACATTTGTGCTGCCGGCGCGAACCGCAATGCCCAAATCTCCGTTATGGCTCACCGTGCCGGGGTCTTCGGAGTGCTCTTTCACTAGCTTCACAAAATCGACCCCGCTGCGGGCAAGCCGCACGATATTTTCGGCTTTTGCCTTCGCTTCGGCTTCCGGTATCGGCTTCTTGCCGTCCGGTTCGGCCGAACCAGTGGCGAAACGAATCTGGATCATTTTCACCTTCGTTTCCTTGAACTTATCCGGATTCGCCTCATAGTACTTCTTCTGGTCGGCGGGCATCACCGGGATGGAATTCTTGTATTCGGTGCTCTCAGCCTGTACCAGGACTTCCCGGCGCAGAGCGGCTAGCTTCTCCTTATAGGGGCTTTTCTGGTCGAGTTTGTTCTTTTCGGCCATTCCCGCAAATACATCGAAAAGCGCGTAGCCTTCCAGGAACGTCTTCGGGTCCCGCATGAACATCTGTTTGTTCACCGGGGAAAGGACCGACATCAACCTGTCCATCTCATCGGCTGTGTACGGTTTCCCGTTCACCACCGCGATGACGGTATCCGGCTTTATGGATTCCGCCGGCAAGGCTGGCGATTCAGCCGCCTTCGGGGAAGATTGCGCCCAACTGGCGGACGCACACAAGAATAGGGCAAGAAAACAGCTTTTCATGGGATTAAACCGCCAGTCTAACACAGCGGCGGGCACAGTGCCTTAAGCCCCCCACAAAACCCAGTCACACCTCTCAAAAATAATCCTAACCATCTTCTCCCTCAACAACATCCAGCCAAAACCCACCCATCCCCCAATCCGTTTTCTCCCCCTCATCCTGTACCCTCAAGCCAAGGATGGTATCAAAATCATGATCTCCGCTCGTCAACAAGCTGCGAACGCTCGCAATGCCCAAAAAAGCACCGGCCCCACTTCCTCGTCCGGCCGCGCGCGCTCCGCCAAAAACGCCACCACCCATGGACTCGCCGGCCGCGAAGTCCTGCTCGCCTCCGAAGACCCCGCGGCTTTTGACCAGCACATGGCCACCTACCGCGCCGAACAACGCCCCAGAACTGAACACGAAATGTACTTGGTGACCCAAATGGCCGAAGCCGCCTGGCGTCTCCGCCGCGTCCGCAAGTTCGAATCCACCATCCTCGACGACGCCCCGGACCCAACCGCCGATGAGGTGATCG
>JBBPYD010000231.1:0-9632 GCA_038200305.1 Bryobacterales bacterium | reverse complement strand
GCGAGGATGGAATAACCGGACAGCTTCTCCTGTCGCCGGGTTGATCGAAGCGACGCCGCTGCTCCTCCAGAGATAAGCTGTATTCTTTCTCGTGCTTGATCAGATCAACGACCCTCTGTTGCGCTTCAGGTGAAGGCCGGAAATGGGCAACCGCTTCCGGCGTTGTGCCTGCGGCGATAAAGTCGATGATCTCGAAATACGCGGGCTGTCATTTTCCGGCTCCATGCTCAAACCTCAATCGTCCAACTCAGGCCCTCACCACACGCCGTCCAATAACCCGAATTCGTTCCGAAAGCACAAGCTCAATCGCTTCCGTGTAGATCCGGTGCTCTTCCTGCAAAATCCGCGCCGATAGCGACTCGGCCGTGTCCTCGTCCAGCACCGGCACCGCCGCCTGCAGAATAATAGGTCCGGCATCCAGTTGCTCGTCCACAAAATGCACCGTGCAGCCCGTGATTCTCACTCCGTGAGCCAACGCCTGATGCTGTGCATCCAGCCCTGGGAAAGCGGGCAACAGCGAAGGGTGGACGTTGAGGATTCGCCCTGGAAAGGCCCTCACAAACTCCGCGGTGAGCAATCGCAGAAATCCCGCCAGACAAACCAGATCCACCTCGTGCCTGCGTAATTCCGCCACAAGCGACCGGTCGTAAACCGCGCGTTCCAGCCCCTTCGATGGCAGGCAAACGGCATTCAGCCCTCTTTCCCTGGCTGCCGCCAAACCAGCCGCATTTTCCCGGTTAGAAATCACCACCGCGATCCCCGCATCCAGTACTCCCGACGCTACACTATTCGCAATGGCTTCAAAGTTCGATCCGCGGCCGGAAAGCAGAATTCCCAGCTTCTTCATTGCAGCCTTTTCATTGATAGACGACCCGCGCCTTCGCCCCGGCCTTGCACTTCACAACTTCGCCAAGCAGATGATACGGCTCGCGAATCCGTTTCAAGATCTTCTCAGCTTGCGCCAGTTTCACTGCATCCACCGCGAAAATCATTCCAATCCCCAGATTGAAGCTACGCAAATAATCATCCTGTGGAACGCGGCCAATTTCGCGCAGGAATTCGAACACCGGCGGCACGGGCCACCCGCCGAGCCGGATTGACGCCGCATATTTCGCCGGCAGCATCCGCGGAGTATTTTCGGTAATCCCGCCACCGGTGATGTGCGCCGCTCCTTTCAGCACTTTCGCAAGCATCAGTTGACGGATGGGGTTCAGGTAACTTCGATGGATTTTCAATAGTTCATCGGCAATCGTAGAGTTCAGAGCGGGAACAAAGCTGTCCGGCTTGTACTTCGCTACTTCAAATACCAGCTTTCTCGCCAGAGAATATCCGTTCGTGTGCAATCCCGTTGACGGAAGGCCAATGAGAATATCGCCGGCCTTGATGTCCTTGCCGGTTAGTAAGTCTTTCTTCTCTACTGCCCCTACAATAAATCCTGCCAGATCGTACTCGCCATCCGAGTACATGCCCGGCATCTCCGCCGTTTCACCGCCGATCAGCGCGCAGCCGTTCTTGCGGCACCCCCGGGCGATGCCTTCCACCACCTGAGCCGCTACTGTTGCATTGAGTTTTCCAACCGCGAAATAATCCAGAAAAAACAAGGGCACGGCGCCTTGGACGGCGATATCGTTCACGCAGTGATTCACAAGGTCTTCACCAACCGTAGTATGGCGCCCTGTCATGAAGGCGAGTTTCAGCTTGGTCCCCACGCCGTCCGCCGAACTAACCAGCACCGGGTGCTTATAGCCGTGCAGTTGATAGCCGGCGCCAAAACTCCCAATACCCGCAAGCACAGCCGGAGTGGTTGTCTTTCGCGCCAGAGTCTTAATCCGTGCGATGGCTTTGTCCGCCTCATCGATGTTCACGCCCGCGTCTTTGTAGAGTATTCGCTTTTTATCTTGCATCCCTATAACAACGATACCCTCTCTGAAGAAGGCGGTCTCAATTGAGCATCAACAAAACCACGGCCGGGTTTTTCCCCCAGCTTTGTGGCGCAAACGCACGATTACATGCAGCCCACCTTCGTTACCCTTACCGGGACGCAGTTACATGTTACTGGCTAACATCGATCGGCCGTAAGCAACGGTTACTCCACAAAGCTTCGCCAGACCCCCCTTTCATTGGGCATGTTCGCGGTGTCCAGGCGTGCCATATTCATACCATGCGCGCTCTGATTCAGCGGGTGACCGAAGCTCATGTTGAAGTGGATGGAAGTAACGTTGGCGCCATCGGCCCAGGCATGCTGGTGTTGCTGGGCATAGGGTCGTCGGACACGAGTCAAGATGCGGATTACTTGGTGAACAAGATCGTGGAGCTAAGAATCTTCGACGACCACCAAGGCAAAATGAATCGCAGCTTGCGTGAAACCGGCGGCAGCCTCTTGGTGGTATCTCAATTCACCTTATACGGCGATTGCGGCAAAGGAAGGCGCCCCAGCTTTGATAAAGCAGCCCCGCCGGACATTGCCCGGTCTTTATACGAACACTTTGTAAAAAGAGCCAAAACAACTGGGTTAACGGTCAAAAGTGGAGTATTTCAGGCAGCCATGTTAGTTTCTTTAGTGAATGATGGACCAGTAACTTTGTTATGTGAATCGATTAGAGGGACAATAGAAGAGTAAGTATCCGGTTCTCACCGGGAGGCAAATGGCACAATCCGCAAAAATTCCAAGCGACCCGATGCTGCTACAGGCGGCGCTCGAAGGTCTTGAGCTACAGAGGCAGAGAATCGAGGATCAAATAGGTCAAGTCCGCTCCATGCTCGGCAAAGAGCGGCCGCGGTCTGTTCCGGTGGATCATTCGGAATCTACGCACGGCATTAAGCGTAGAAAGCTCAGCGTGGCTGCACGCAAGCGCATCGCGGCTGCTCAAAAGAAACGGTGGGCGGAGTTCCGCAAGACCCACGCGGCCCCGAAAGAAAAGTAGTCCTCACTTAGCGTGCCACTCGAATCGGCTCACGATTTCGTCCACGCTTCCACTCGCCACAATTTTGCCTTTTTCAAAGAACACCGCACGCGTAACGATGGCGCGTGCGAAGGGGACGTCGTGAGTAACCAGGATCTTAGGTTGCGGCAGTACACGAAGTAGCTGTAAAAGTTCTCGCTGGCCTGGCGGGTCCAGGAAAGTCGTTGGCTCATCCAAAACCAGAATCTCAGGTGACATCGCAATCACACCGGCGATGGCTACCTGCCGCTTCTCGCCCGCGCTCAGATGATATGGCGATTTGTGCGCAGCGTCCGCAATCCCCGCCTGCTGTAGGCACAAGCCGGCCTTTGACAATGCCTCAGCCGTCGAGAGCCCCAGGTTTAGCGGACCAAACGCTACGTCTTCCAGCACGGTCGGCATAAAGAGTTGCTCATCGGCATCTTGAAACACAACCCCCACCTTGCGCCGGATCTCCGGAAGGTTCTTCCCGTTCACCTCCAATCCGCAGATCACAACGGAGTTGCTCCCTGCCAGCAGCCCGTTCAGATGAAGTACAAACGTCGTCTTGCCCGACCCGTTCGCTCCCAGCAATGCCACCGTCTCACCTGAAAATAATTGGAAATCGACGCCGTTCAGCGCTTGAGTCCCATCGTCGTAGCTGTATTGCAAGCCGCGGATATCGATCAGAGGCTGAATCACTCTAGTCTGCATTTCTCATGAAAGGTCTAGCAAAAAGCCGCCAGCTCCGGCTTAACTGAGTTTCCGCACAACGGTTAACGCCAAGGAGGAGGCCTTTGCTATGACAGAGTGTAACCAATCCGGTTTCGAATTCAAAGGGCATTGTTCGCGGGGTGGTTGCCCGCTTATGACGACCGCGATGCAGGCGGTCTGTTCCGCGGGAGACAGACCGGAGGTTAAATTATTTCTACGTCTGGCCGGCTGCTTTCCCGATGACCGTAATGCGGCGCGGACCGAGCACACAGTGCAGGAGTTAGTCGCGTGGCGAATCTATGGATTGGTTTTGGACTACGAGGACTTGAACGATCATGAACAACTCCGGAACGACCTCATCTTGCGCTTGTTGTCGGCCAAAGGAGATTTTGACCGTTAGCGGTGCGCCCCGTCTCAATCAATGACCAATAGTGTGATCCTTGCTGCGATGGTCCGGCCGCAAAACATCTTCCGCCCACGACCTCCCATCCTTACAAGAGGGTTGGTCTATACTACATCGTTTTTCCAAACGCCGCCTTTGGAACCACGGCTCTTACCTCGTCCCAAGCACGGAAAAAGCCCGTTCTTCGCGATTCAGTATGCCTCTGGCCGGTTCAGTTCGCGAAAAACCCGCGAATCCGTTCCGCAATAGCCAGAACCGCGGATTCCGGCATGTAAGGCCAGAGCGGCAGCGACAGAATTTCACGGCAGGCGCGCTCCGCATTAGGCAACGCACCACGTTTGAGACCACAATCCGCGAAAGCAGGGTGCAAATGCAGAGGAATCGGATAGTGGATCGCACTCGCGATGCCGTTCCGCGCTAAGTAACCGCGGAGGTGCTCACGTCGTGGTGTGCGAATGACATACAGATGATTGACGGAGTCCCGGCTGCGAGTGACCGGTCGAACTTCATGGCAATCGGATAGGGCCTCATCGTATAGTGCGGCCAGCCGGGCGCGGTGGCTGTTCCACTCCGTGAGTTTAGGAAGAAACGCACGCAGGAAGCAGGCTTGCATTTCATCCAGGCGCGAGTTCATTGCGGGCATCCGGCTGAGTTGATCCCGCTTTCTACCGCCGTCGCGGAGCATCCGGATTTTCGCCGCCAGACTAGCGGAACTGGTGGCGACAGCGCCGCCATCGCCCAGGCACCCCAAATTCTTTGTTGGATAGAAACTGTATGCTACAAACGGCGAGAACGCGGTGAGAGCTTTCCCTTGCAACGTCGCACCATGGGCTTGACAGGCGTCCTGCACCAAGGCTGCCCCGGCGGCGCAGGCGATTTTCCGTAACCGTTGGAGATCGCACGGCTGGCCATAGAGGTGGACTGGTAAGATCGCAGCGGTGTTTTCAGAGACGCGCTGGGCGACGTCCCCTGCATCAATAAGCAACCGTTCGGGATCGATGTCGGCGAATATCGGCCTCGCGCCGGCACTGCATATGGCCTGAGCGGTGAACAGCGACGTCAATGCCGAAGTAATCACCTGCTGCCCCGGACGGGTTACTTTCGCTGCCCGGAGGCATAATTCCAGAGCGGACGTGCCAGTGCCCACGCCCACGGCGTACTTCGCCCCGGTACGGGCCGCAAACTCGTGTTCAAAAGCTGCCACCTGCCCGCCCAGGACGAACTGCATGCGCTCGAACAACTGTCTTAGGTTTTGCTCCCACTGCGGCAACGTGGAAGTGAGTATCGGCAGCAGGTTCACCATTGGAACTTCGAAGCTCTTCCCACAGGTTGGGAAACTCTGTTCTTTTAACGAGCGGAATAAGTTTCCAACCGTCGAATACAGGTCGGCCCCCGGTTCCGGAATCATCGGGCAGACCTGGTCTTTACGGACGAAGAGGCGTCGAGCAGACAACGTACTCCGTCATGGGCTGGATCAATATAGTGCGCCAGCTCCTGGCTGTAAAAGGACAGAGTGCATTCAATACCCTCGTTGAACCTCACTGAGGGAACCCACTGGAACTCCTGCTGAATCCGCCTGCAATCGGCATAGTAGCTTCCGATATCAATGCGTTTCGTTTCGTCTGGAAATGGGCGAAAGGCTGGTGGGAGTACACCGGCGATGCGGCTGCCAATGCGTGCAATTTCTCCAATTTCGAGAGGCTCCGGTCCACCAACGTTGTAGAGATTGAAGGCATGCCGATCCGCCAGTCCCAAAGTGAGAAATGCTTCGACCGCATCGTCGATGTAGAGCGGGTCTCGTAGCTGACTGCCATCGCCAAATACCTCCAGGTGCTGCTTCGCGACCAGTTTCCGGACGAAATTGGCCAGAAATCCCTGGCATGGCACTGAGAGCGCCATTCGAGGCCCGTACAAATTCGTGAGGTTCAAGACAACGCTGTCTAACTTGCCAAGCCGGGCATACAGTTCGTGGTACATGACTGCCGCGTACTTGTGAATGCCGTTGAAATCCACGGGGCCGACCGGATGGTCTTCGTCTACGGGCAGGTACCGCGGAATCCCGTAAATCTGGCGCGTTCCGGCGTATACGATGCGCACGCCAGGCGCTACATTGGAACACTCTTCAAGGAAGCCAAGGTGGTCGGAAGCGTTGAGTAGAGCGTCCCGCTTCGGGAAACGCATACTGTGACTGTGACTAACTTCGCCCGCGAGGTTGAAAATGACGTTGGCGGGGCGAATGACCTTTCGTAGCCGGCGGGCATCGCCGATCCTGCCTTGAATCACCCGCACGCATTCTGACACTGGTGCGATGTTGTGGAGGTTGCCACCGCAGCCATTTACGAGCGCGTCTACTACGGTTACTCTCGCCCCAAGGTTCACAAGGCGAATTGCCAAATTACTGCCGAGAAAGCCAAGTCCACCGGTGATCAGCACCTCCTGGCCTTGATATGTAGGATTCAAAAAATTAAGCGGACCGCGGGTCCATTCCTCCGGAATTCAGTTTAGCGGCACTCAGCGCGCGGTTGAACTGTTATAACGGAGTTTGTCCGGCTTGGCAACCAGGGTTTAGTTAACCGTCGAGGGTTCTTCGGGATCTTTCTCGAAGGTGATATCCCACTCCGAGACCCCGTTCATATAAAAGCGCGATTTATGACCGGCTTTGCTGTCGGTACCGCCTGGTCCATCTCCAAGAACTTGCGGATACCAACCGCCGCCGTCGATCAGCTTTTTCGGGGGACTCCACCCATCGGGATCCCACAGGGAATCCGAGTAGCTGACGTAAACGCCTTCCTGGGGCCAGCCGGGGGAGCAACAAGATCTGTTGAGGAGCATGACGTACTTTTCCAGGTATGTATTCCAATGTATGGAAGGCCCCCAGAAAGCGTCGGCATTCGCACGCTCCCAGGCGACCGACACACGGAATACCGGGGTAGCAAAGCCGCCTGTTCCGGGCTCGTTCCAGGACCCGTTATAGTATTTCTCGACTGCGCCGAAAGGAGAACTCTTTCGTGCAAACGGCAGGCGCGCGATCGCAACGCCCTGCTCTTCCAGCGGCCCGCCATAATTACTGAACAGGAAGTAAAAATAGGTTCCGGCACGGCCTAAAACGACCGTAAAATCACCATTGCCACCGCCGAAGTATCCGTTTTGTGCCGAGCAATTCAAGGGATAGGGGCTTGACAGGATAATCCCGAGATCGCTGAAACTCCTTCCGCCATCATGTGAAACCAAGGCTCCAATTTCCGGCGCCGTTAATCGCGAGCCCTTGCAAAGCCCAGCCGGCTCATGGTGATACCAGCCGTAAACCGTTCCGTCTTCTTCATCGCGCCAAACCGCTTCAATCCAGTAAGGACGGTGAATAGACTGGCCGAGAACAACCGGCATTGACACGTGCAGCCGCGACTTGTTCGGTCCCGCGCTGAAGACTGGACCGTCTCCGGTGGAACTATAGACCACAAGCTCCCGGTCTTGCCAGAATGCTGGACTATTTGAGTCTGTTGCCGCCGGCAGTGCCAGAGCCGGCGCGGAGCGCAACTCCGCTCGTTGGGCCGCGCAAACGCCGGCGAGCGCCAGCATTGGCATGAATCTGAAGGGAATCCTCATCGCGACGTATTTCACAGACGTTGCAGACTGCTACTTATGTTACGAAGCCGATGCGTTTTATTGCTGGCGAAACTCAGGGCCACCAGGTTACCCGGCTTTTCCTCAAAGTTGCCAACAGTGTCCCGAATCGTATATAACCATGGAGAACAATGGCCTTTCAAGAATGATGAACTCGGCCGAGTTCGCAAACATCTCCGAGGCCGAACGAGATTTCTGGTGGTACCGGGGTATGCGCGAGATCCTCTTTGCGATGCTGGACCCGCTGGCTGAGAATCGCAAAGTTCAATCTGTGCTGGAGGCCGGATGCGGCACCGGCTACAACGCGGTGGAACTCGAGCAACGCTATGGATGGCGGGCCTACCCTGTCGATCTCCAAATGGAAGGATTGAAGTACGCGGGAGCCTTGGGCCTGACGCGTATAACGCAAGGGGACGTAGCCGCGCTGCCTTTTCGGGAGGGAGCATTCGACGCGGTGGCCTGCCTGGATGTGATCGTACATTTCCCGCGAGGTGAGGAGAGCCGGGCATTGGCTGAGTTAGTCAGGGTGCTGGCCCCCGGCGGACTGCTGATCTTACGCGTATCGGCGCTGGATGTTCTCCGGAGCCGGCACTCCCAGTTTACTTTCGAGAGACAACGCTTTACCTCCAGCAGGCTCATCTCCGGAGTGGCTGAGCAGCGAATTCGCGTGCTGCGGTGCAGCTATGCGAATACGCTCCTGCTTCCAGTTGCCTTCGCGAAGTTCAGGATTTGGGAGCCGCTAATGAATACGGTCCCGGACAGTGGGGTCCGGTTGCACGCGGGATTGCTAAATCGGCTGCTGAACTTACCGCTGTCCGCCGAGAGCCGCTGGCTGAAATCCGGACATAATATGCCGCTCGGGCAATCTCTGATTCTGATTGGAGAAAAAGCGGCATGATCGCCAGGGCGCCTTCTTTGAGTGTGTTCTTTCCCGCGTACAACGATGCGCCATCTCTGCCTTCGCTCATCGAGAAGGCATTCCAGGTTCTGTCGGAAACAGTGGAAGTATTCGAGGTTGTCGTGGTCAACGATGGGAGCTTCGATAACACCGGCGAGGTTTTGAGGCAGCTTCAATCCCGCTTCGGCATGCGCCTCCGGGTCATAGAGCACCCGGAAAACCGCGGGTACGGCCAAGCGCTTCAAACCGGTTTTGAGTCCGCCCGGTATGACTGGGTGTTCTATACCGACGGCGATGGCCAGTATGATGTGCAAGAGTTATCGCTTTTGATTCGAGAGATACGGGATGACGTGGGGCTGGCAAACGGATTCAAGTTGAAGCGCCACGACCCATGGCGCCGCGTCCTTATCGGATGGCTGTATAACAAATTCGCCCGGATCCTGTTCGGCATACAAATCCGGGATATCGATTGCGATTTCCGTCTGGTTCGGCGCGACATCGTTCAACAACTGAATTTGCGGTCCAAGACCGGTGCAATTTGCGTCGAACTGGTACGCGGTATAGAGTTGACTGGTTGCGGGATTGTGGAAGTGGGCGTGCATCACTATCCCCGCTTGCATGGCCGTTCACAATTTTTCCGCGTTCGATCCCTGCTGTCGACTTTCCGGCAGCTACTCGACTTGTACTGGGCGCTCGTTCTTCTGCCTCCCCTAAAGCGGTTACGCACGACCTTCGTTTGGGTACGATGATTGAGCCAGTAGCTCCGATCGATGCGGATGCGACCTCGCCGCGAAGAGCTCCGGCGCGGTGTTTTCAGAAAAGGCTGATATGGGGATCGATACTTTGTCTAGGTTTGACGATCTCCCGGTGGGTACTGGCTCCTCACTATCTGATTACGTTCGACGAGATCAATTTCGCTTTGGCCATTGAAGAGTTTAGTCCCCCAAAGCACCAACCGCAGCCTCCGGGATACCCGGTGTTTGTGGCTTTGCTCAAACTCGTGGCTTCCGTTGTAGGGAAAATTGAGCATGTATTTCTTGTTGCCGCGTTGATCTTGAGCGCGATTTCGATGGGG
>JBBPYD010000230.1:0-26612 GCA_038200305.1 Bryobacterales bacterium | reverse complement strand
CGTTCCTAAGAACGCCATCACCGCTACCATCGTTGTCCAGCCCTTGAATCAGAGATTTCCGATTCCAGTCGACTTTCCGGTCCCTCGGCCTGTGCAGAACAGGGACGCGATCCACTAAGCCACCTTGGCATCGAGCGTGCTTCTTCCCAGGCGGAGGCAGTAACATTCATGCTGGATTTGACTCACAGAGCGTCCCCGTTTCACCCTTTGAACGATCAGAGGGTTAGCTCACCAAGCCATTCAAAACAAAACTCCTTACAGTCGTTTGCCACCCGGTTCTCTGCGGCTGTCTCTAGCGCGCCGGAGCAAAAGGCTGCGTCCAACCATTCTGGAGTGGGTTCCGGTTCGGGACCCGGCCGTTCCAATCCGGTATTAGTTCGTGCTCAGCGGATGCTTGCTTCCGTTGGATCCCGAAATTCATCCGGCAACGGTGGCGAGGTATCGGCTCCGGTCAGCATCCGCTCAGCCTCTACAGGCTCGAAAGACGCGCGGGATGAGGTCAGCGATTTGGCCGGTCAGGTGACCACGAGTGGCGCGCCATCGATAGTCCGGCTGACAGCACCAATTGCGAATCAGTGGGGCTATTCAGGTGAGGCTGCCTTCAACCCATACTTCACAACGCCGAGTAATCCGATGCGAGAGGGTTTGGTGACTGGGTTTTCACAATGGTTTGAACAAAATCACATCACCGGTCTGGGCGGCGGTGATATCAGCAGTAATTATTCCACCACACAGGAGGGTGCCCAAGAGGCGCTCCGCCTGGCGCAACAGTATGAACCGAATGCCACGCTGGGAAGCTCGCGGTTCGGCTCGTCGGGAGGGCCATGGTTGGCAACCAAGGACACGTATGAGATTGTGATGCCGAACGGAAACCGGGTGAATGCGGGTTTGTTGCTGGGGAGTTACTACAACCAGGGACAAGGTGTCACGCCGATGTCCGACCGGATGCTACAGCTTGGACTGAAGTCGGCCTAAAGCGAAAGAATTAGCGGGGGAGCGAACAGCTACTTTAGCTCGCCCCCGCTTGAAAGAACTACTGAATCGCCAAATTAGAAGTATTGGAATATACTTTGTTGCCGTCTGGACCCGTTGCCGCGAACGAGAGCGGTATGGACGATCCGGAAGGTGCGTCGACCGGTAGCGTAAACGTGATCACGTAGACTCCGATCACGCCTGGCATGTACTCCGCCGTATCGAGCGGAATGCCGGCATTGTTCACACCAACGACGAGCGGTGCGAGAACACTCTGTCCGGCAATGCCTGCACGGTTGGTTGCCGTGGCAGGAGAGACTTGGCCCAGCCCGGTAAGATAAACCCGTACGGATTCACCCTTGCGCGCTGGATTGGCAGGACTGACGAAGCTGCCGTCGGGACGAGTGGCAATCGCATACTTGCGGCCGTTTGCATCCGCTGTCTCGAAGATGCCCGGCTGCACCGACAGTATTGGAACATTGTTGATAGTGGTGCTGCCTCCATTCACTCGAACCGTCACGTTCGCTTGACCCGGAGGCAGATCAAACGGAACCTGAACGGTCACTTGTTCGGTACCGGCGATATTAGATACCGAGAAGATAGGCGCTTGCAGACCATTGAAGGTGACATCCACGCCCGCGAGCGAAGTTGGCAACTGACCGGCCACAATCCCAGGGCTCACGACGCCCTGAACTGCCGGTGCGATCCCAGTGCCGAAGATAGAGACGATCGCTCCAGGGGAAACGCCAGGGAAGAAGCTGGCTCCATTGCGGAAGCCCGAAATCGCAAGGCTTGGGCCCGGAAGCCTGCTGGTCAGATTGAAGCTAGTGGTGAAGTTGCCAACGGTAGCATTGACGGTGATGGGTCCAGCGGTGCTGCCTGCGGTCAAGTTAACAGATGCATCTCCCGAGCTGTTAGTCGTGGCGCTTGCTGCCGAAAGCGTTGCGCTTCCGCCATTCACGGCAAAGGCGACGGTTGTGTTGGCAAGCGGGGCTCCCTTGTTATCGATCACGCGGGCAACCAAGGGTAGCGCGAACGGTTGATTAATTACGGCGGTTTGGTTGCTGCCTGACACTTGAGTAATACCGCCAAACGTGACGTTCACCGTCACCGTAAATGTACTGACGGCATTGCCTGCCTTGACGGTAATTTGCTGCGGCCCGGGGATTCCACCCAGGGTTGCGAGCGCGGACGCTTGGCCGTTCTGATCGGAAGCAGCCGATACCTGGCTCAGCGTCACCGACCCGGGAGTTACCACTGTAAATGTAACTGGAATGGCGGGCAGAACGTTCCCGAAGGCGTCAGTAACCTGCACCTTCAAGGCCAGCGGTAAACTTTGGCCAGTGATACCCGATTGGTTGTTACCCTGCAGGATGTTCAATAGCCCGGGGGGGCCGGGCGTTACTCTGATGCTGCCGGGAAGGCGGGTATTGACGCTCCCCACCACAATTCTTAACGGTGCGGTTCCCACTTTGCCATTCGCTTTCAAATCGCAGGTCACCACTCCAGTTGCATCACTGAGGGCGATTCCGCCTGGCGCATTGCAAGATGCCGCCGGACCGAGTGTAGGATCTTGATTGGTGGATACCTGTAAACCAACATTCGGGATGCCCTGCCCGAGAGACGGCCCGCTGGTGGCGACGATACGCATTTGGATTGCACCAGGCAGTATCTGTCCAGCTTGTAGTGTAAAGCTTCGATCGGCGCCGGGGGCCGGCACCAGGTCGGCGATCGTCGGGTCCGGCAGTATTCCGAATACATTCGATCCCAAAAACGTGGTCTCGAAGAAGTCTACCGAGGTCCCGTTATACGCGGCGTTCACAGTGGCAGAGAGGAATGACTGCTGATTCGTGCCTCCGCCGCCGAATCCTACTCCGGTCTGGCCGTTGGCGTCGGTGATGCAAGTGGCGGTCTGACCCGCGGGCGTGCAGACACCCAGCGAGGCGCCGGAAGCGGACGCTGGATAGAGTTGGCCAGTACCCTGCGTGATGGAGAAGGTTACAGTAGCTCCAGGCACTGGCGCTCCGCTTGCGTCACGAACCACCACACCAAGCAGGTCCTGAGAAAACAAGATGTCGCGGATGAGCTGCCCATTGCCGGAAATAATGCTGATCGGTGAATTCGCGGGAGTGCCCGTGCCGCCGGTACCAGTGGTTCCTCCACCAGTTGTTCCAGTTCCAGTCGCAGTAAGCGTGAATGACCCAGTCGCCTGGGATGCGGAACCCGCGACCACGCTGATGGTAAATTGACTGCCGCTATTCGACGCCGTCACGCCAGTTTGCGCGAAACCGTCGTTGCTGGTGGCCGTGCTAGGCGTTTGGATGCTTGCACCCGCATCGGAAGAAGAAAATGTCACTGGGACGTTTGCCAGGGGCCGTCCGAGAGAGTCGGTGACTCTGACTACAAGGGGAGTGTATGCTGTGCCAGCGGGAACGCTCTGCGCGTTGTTATACAGGAGGACCTGAGAAGGATTTCCTGTGGCGGCTGGCCCGGCAAAGTCTAAATCACTGGGCGGCCCTGGCAACCCAAACTGTTGAGCAACCAGATTACTTCCCGGTGAGATATCAGACCGGTAGAGAGCATTATTGGTTGCAACGTACAGCGTTCGGGGTTGGACTTCATTGCTGACGGCCGCGGTGACCACACCGCTGATCAATCCAATATCGAAGCTGACTTCCTTGCCCGTTGAGAGCGCCGGAATCGGCAGCGAATAGAGCTTCCCCTGCGCGGGCGAAGTTGCATAGGCAAGACTGTTGCTGGCGATCAATACCTTATCGATACTCAATGCAGTGCCATTGGGCAGGAAGGCCGGAAGCGTCCCTGCCACCAGGCGTGTGGTGAGATCCAGCAGGATTACCGAAGAACCCGTAAGCGGAGATTGATTTGTGAACAGCGCATACTTCCCATCGGGAGTGTAGACCGGCTTCCCCGGGACCGCGTTCAAGGCGATCTCATTACGCACTTGCAATGTCTTCGGATCGACTTCAAAAATCCGATTGATCGCGGTCACATAAACTAACCCGTTCGGGGCGACGGAAACGGTCGAGTTATTACCCTGGACCGTAAGGGACTGGGATGTGACCAGATTCGAGGTGAGATCCACAGCAGTAACAATGCTACTGGTCTTACTGAGGACATACGCCCGTGACGAATCGAGGCTGACCGCAATATCGGTCGGGTTGGAGGAAACCGTCAGTCCTCCTGGAGTGAGATCTAGATCGGACGCCGTGTCGATGATATGCAATCTCTGAGCCAGCACTAGTAATCTTCGTCCGTCCGGTGTAATGGCGGCGGCGTCGGCATTCGCGCCGAAGCTGAAGGTGGTGGGAAGCGTGGAAAAGTTGGCGCCATCTACAACGGCGACTGTGTTCGCCGGAGATTTGGATATTACGTAATATTTAGTACCGGGGCCGTTTGCGAGAACCAGAAACGGAGCCGGGGCTGAACTGAAACTCCCTGCCGAGCTGAATGAATCATTGCTGTAGGCTTGAACGATAGTACCGGCGCTGGGAAGCACAAACACGTTACGCGTTTGCGCCTCAAGACCGCCCACCAGAACTGTTAGGCAAAGGAATGGCAGAGCCGGAATCTTCTTTACAAACATGAACACCTCATGAAAATACAAGTGTATTAGACTGGACGCGGGAGTACCAAAGTAGTGTATCACTAATGCAGGATCAGGGGAATATTGTACGGAGGGTTTAAATGAAAAAAGAGGGGAGTTGCCTCCCCTCTTTTTACGTTGCTACTGAGTACTTCTGACTTAATGAGACAGCACTTCGCTAGCCGTACCGGTACGAGTAGTGATTGCACCGTCCATCACAAGCGCCAGATAACCTTCAGCCAGTCTCTGTGAACCGAGGTCGCTGATGAAAGCGAACCCGTGAGCATACTGGAAGGCGCACTGGGCAATGACGTAGCCCTGGAAGCCAGGAGTTGCAGCGATACCGCCGCCACCAGAAGAGAGCAGCCAAACAAGCTCAGTTCCAGCAGCCACAACCGGGCTGGTAGCTGCAGCAGGAGCTGCGCCGCCGCCGGTGGTCACGCCGTAGTAGTTGATCTTGCAGGCACCCTGCTGAGTCTTTGTGGTGAACGGATCCAGCGAGGTGTTAGCAATTGCGAAGCCAGTATCGAAACCAGCCTGGTTAGTCACGAACGGGAAGAGCAAGTTCGTGGAGCAAGCGTTGATGGTGAGAGCCGTCCTGGCACTCGGAACATCAGCGAAGCGAGGAACAGGAGCGCTAGTGCTCTGTGTGGTGATTGTGCTCAGGGGAGCAAAGCTGCCCGTAACCGTTCCAGTACCCAGACCAGGACTATTGGTCGAGGTGTTGGAGGTGAAAGCAACCGCGATCGGCACGTCGAAGTTCTCGACAGCCAAAGGATCTGAATTCATCACTTCGTAAACAGCTACGCCAGAGCCGCCAGTGATAGACACCGGAGCGAGCAGGGGCGTCCCTGAGTTACTGGCTCCAACGGCCGAGAAAGGACCGGCGCCTGAAGCATCGGTACTGACCAGACGGAGACGGCTTGTGGCTGCTGTAGTCTGGGTAGTAGTACCCGTCGTAAGCTCATAGACACCAACGAAGATCTGCGCACCTGTGGGAATACCAGCAAAGCGCAGCATCAGGCGAGTACCAGTGTCGGCCAAGCCTGCTCTGTTTAAGCCATTGCCCGACGCACTGAGGCCACCGCCGGCAGCTCCGGCATAGAACCCAGTCTCCGTAAAGTACTGACCACCGGGGGAAGTCGGAGACAAACCACCAGCAGCATCCTGATTAACTGGTGCAGGAGACGTATCGGCACTAGAACCCAAGCCCGAAATGTTCCGGCGTTTGAAGCTGCTTGCGAAACCTTCGCCGAATCGCCCGACGAAACTAAGGCCGCTGTTCAGAGCCTTTGAGGCATCCCCAGCGATATCCGAGTTGTTGCCCGTACACTGCAGGAAAGTCACCCCGCTTGTGCTGCCCGTGTTATCACCCTTGCGCAAGGAAAAGTTTAAACCGCTCGAAACGAATGCCACAATCTGCTGCGGATTGTTCAAAGGCAGAGACTGAGGAGGCGTGATCGAGATGAACATCGTGATCTGAGCCGGGATGAACGTGGAGGACGTTCCGACAAAGCTCGCGTTCGCACGAACGTTCGTGATGCGGATGGTGCGGGTTCCGGTCGTTCCCGGGGGATCGATCGGCACACCGAGCCAGGAGAGTGAACTTGGACCAGCATTGCGAGCCTGGAACACGTTCGGCACTCCGCCGCTCTTGAAGTTGACACCGCTACCACCAACACCCAGGACCGGGCAACTGGTGGAAGTGCTACCAGTCGTTGTCCCAGGAATGCAAGGGATTTGGCTTGGGCCGGGAGCCGGGTCGTCAATGATGATCAATGCCTCACTCAACGGATCGGCGACCAGACGGCTTGTGATGTTCGTGTTTAAAAAGATCTGGATGTTGACCTGAGGAACAGTTGCACCCGCCGGTGTAACCGTACCACCGGTGCAATTCAGGACAACGTCACCAACTAGCTCCGAAATACCTTCGGCGCGAACTAGTGGCGTAGCACCAGCGTTAGAAACGCAACTTAACGATGGTACTTGCTGTGCGCTGGCTGTCGATGCTGAGCCTATAACCACGGCTACTACGGCCAGAGCAGGAAACCACTTGCGAAAATCTACCATTTCCTTCTCCTTGTGAAATTCGTGAATTGAATTGATGGAAGTTCTTTTTTCAACCTGAGCCTCAGACTTGCACTTGCAAGCTCAAATTTAGTCGACTTCTCATTTTTAATCTGTGCTCGCGGGATTCGTACAGATGAATGCCGCTCCTAACCCTTAGACGCAGTCAGAATATTGATAACATTATCCCCAGATCAAGTCAAGCTGAAAATGCTTTTCGTACTATGACCAAGGATAACTTACCAGCCCGCTATTACAACATGTTACAGGCTGAACGTCAACATAGCGTGCTGAATGGCGTATTCCTGTCATTGAACTGCGATTTCCACAGGCCTGCTGTCCACGCCTCCCACTTGAAAAGAAACCAACAATTCCAGCCCAGGCGGTAGACTGGACGGGATCGCCACGTTCACCTGATACAGTCCAATGAATCCCGGCGTCAGGCCGGCATAAGTCACAGGCGCCTGCTGTCCAGCCATGGAGGCAGTAATTGGAGCGGTTATTGTGGCAGGCGTCGCATTTGCATTTACAGTGCCAAATCCAGTACCGAAAACGGTAACAATAGCACCACGCCGGCCTGGGTTACTCGGTAAGTTCAATTTTCCATCCTGATTGATGGCCGCGCCTTTGTTCACAGCGGTTCTTTCCAGCCCTACTGAGGCCGGGTCTAACCGGAACACGGCCGGGGCAGCCGCCTGTATCTGGATCGTGGCTTCAGTTACTCCGAACGGCGACGTCACCTTCAATGGCTGCACACCCAGCGCAATATTCGATGGGATCTGGACATTCACTTGAAAAGGATAGGCTGCGGTGACGTTAACTGGCAGGTTACTTATCTCTACCTTTGTTATACCGCCGCGCGTGGCCAACCCCTCGCCAAAGATAGCGATCAAGCCTCCTGGAGCCATGTCGGGGGTGAAAGTTGCGGCATTAACCACGGATTTTGACGAAAATTGAACGTCCTGTGGACCAACCACCAAGTGAGGCCCGGGCCGGGTTGCCTTGAACGAGGAGGCTCCTTTCAGGTCCACCTTACCTCCCAAATTGCCGAGATCCGTAACGGTCGCATCATAAGGCTCGGTTCCGGCCAGATCAATCTCATAAGCAGGCTGAGTTCCATCGCAGTATCGTTGCCGGAAGGCTCCACTCGGACTTCCAGGGCTAGACGCCGTAGCCGCTATGTTCGGCCATTCTAAAGCAGAACCGCAGTCCCCTGCCTGTGAGGCGACTGAAAGCTTATCCGTTGCAGTGACAATCACGAATCCGGTGCCGCTGGGGGTTCTTGGCAGCAGCCGCACGGCGCTTGTCAATGCGCCTTTCCAGTTCGCCCCGCCGGCCGGGAACCCGTTCAAATACTCCGTCAGCGAAGCCCGTCCGAACGCCGGATTCGGATCGTGGATCAGAATCGTTCCATCGCTGGATATCCCAATGGCGGCCACGAAATGCACGCCTGCGGCCACTCCGTTGCTTGTCATCCCCAAGCCCAGCAGCACGGGATCGTTTTGCGTCAGCAAGTCCCGAATAGCGGACGGTTGCGCGGATTCAACGGACACGTCCAGGTTATTTCCAACGAAATCCGCCAGACGCCAAAGATTCACAAACTGCTCCTTCGAATCCTTGGGCGAGACGAATCCATCGCAAACCTGAGCGCCCTGCGCATCGAAATTGCAGCGGGATTTCAAGAACTCATTCAGCGCACCGGGATCTGCCACCCCGTTTGGCATCGCCAGATCGCCACGCGTCTGGTAGTAGCGAATCATGGCCGCTACCGCGGTCAGCAACGATCCCTTCTGCGCGATGGTAGCGGGGCCATTCCCAAGCAGGCCTGTCCCAGATTGACTCAGTTGTGTGTAGTTTGGGAGCGAAGCTTTAGCGGCCCGCAGGCTAAAGGTGGCAACCTGCCGGACCGCTTCCGCGGTCGCCAGCACGATTCCTTCGTTGGGGGGCAGCCTGAGAAACGTCTCCGCCTCGCCGTTGATATCCGTTGTGGCGATTGCAGGCGAGACCGCGGCCCCCGGCGACGCCGAAAATTTCACGGGCACTGCAGCCAGTGGATTGCCTGCATCGTCCCTGACAGCGATTCGTAGAGCTTGTGGCGCTTGTGCCCCAGGCGGCGCGGACTGCGCATCGCCGCGAAGCTTCACGATTTGAGCGTGCACATCCGCGCTGGATCGGACCGAATAAGAACCATCGGCCGTGGCAGACGCATTCGCGGTATCCACGGCATGAATCGTGACCGCACCAGTGGCGGCATTCGCCGGAACAAAACTGTCCCAAAAGTAGGACCCCGTCTGCGTCTTAACTATAAAATCGGGTTGGCCGGAAATCGAAACGCGAAGCGTGCTGCCGTTTGCGAAACCGGCCACCGTGGTTCTCACGCGAGTACCCGCGGCCACTGTGCCCGGCGCGGCGCTGATGCCTGGTTTACGATCCCGCGCTGTCAGCTTAGCCTCAGAATCGCCGGACACGTATTCGAGGAAGCCCCCTTCGAAGTCCTGGTGCCGCTTGCTAGTGATGGCAGACTCGTCGGTGATGGGCAAGCCGAGTTGGCCGCTACCCGCACCAAGGCTGTCATACTTCGCGCGAATCAAGCCGCTTACAAAATAGACCTTGCCCGCTTGCGGGCCTGAGCTCGCACCGTATAACGTGCCGTTCTGGAATGCCTGAACCCGTCCGGGGATGCCGGTGAACGTGAGCAACGCGCCCGCATCCCCGGCCGGCTGCCCTAGAGGACCCGCCTCATAATTCAACGACGCCCACTTCTGCAGAAACGCGCCTGCCACCACGCGCAGCGGGCTTCCGGCAATCGCGCCACCTTCGAATACTTGCCGTCCGATGCGAGCCGCATCGTAAACAGCATCCGCGGCCGGGTAGCCAAGCGCCTGGCCAGGCCCACCCTGCTCTTCATATTTCGAGAGAATGGCCCCGGTCACTACGTATCCGACAGCCGCGCGATCCGGCACGGCGACCAGATAGCGCACCGCGGAGTTGGGATCCACACCCTGGAACTCCTGAACCAGACCAGCGCCGATCTTCTGTACAGGAGATGCCGCGGGTAAGCGCACTGTAATCCCGCTCCGAGCTACCGCATCTTGAAAGATCTGTTGAATTGCAGGGGTAGCAGCGCCTTCTCCCGCGGCGCAGCACGGAGCAGTCACGAAGAACGTGATAGCGGGGCTCGTCTTCCCTTCAGTCACCGCTGTGACTTTGGCCGTGCCCCCGCCTGTTGCCAGCAAAACCGCCGTAGCACCGCTCTGTTGAATGCCGATGACGCGGCTATTGGTGGTGACGAATGTGGTCGATCGATTGGTGAATTCGATGCCATTCGCACCGAAAGTACTGGCTTTTACATTCAACGTGTCGCCAAGGTTCAAGCGAACCGTCGAGCCACCTGAGGAGATGGTCACGTTGCTTACGGGGAGCCGCAGCACCGGAGTTGTGTTATCGGCATAGTCGATGCTGCCGCCTTCAAACGACTGCCGGTGTCCCCCGCCCGGCAAAGAAATCGGCTCCCCTGCTGGAAAGCCAAGAAATCCCGAGTGCGCTCCATTTGCGGAGTAGAGATCGTAAACCGGCTCGCTAACCGGGATCAGGCGGCCGTTGAGCGCTCCAGAAGTAATGTTGTACAGAGCACCACGGGAATAGGTCTGCACTGTTGCGGTAGCGCTGCTTACGGGTGAAGTAACGCTCTGCTCCGCGCTGATTGGGGAGCCGAACGAAGGGACGCCGCCCAGTGCAGTCCACTTAGTAAAAAACGGATCGCGAATGGTGAAGTTCTGCCCGCCAGGAGAGGCGAACAGCGCGTAGTTCTTGTCGTAAAACTGATATTGGCACGGGCCATCGGGGCAGTTGATGGTGTCGCCAGTTGGTTGTCCGGCTGTGGTGACGCCTACCGATGAGTAGTACGCGTAGACGATCCCAGTCAACTGGAATACATCGCTGCCGTCGTTGGCTTGGACGGCGATGTTTGGCTTAATCAGCGCGAATTTTACGCCGGTGGTCTTTGCGGCATCCGCAAATTCCTGCACCAATCCAGTAGCGCCGAATTTCTTCACTTCGCCCAGCGGCGGAAGTGAGAGCTGTGCATAGAATCGATTGCGAAAATAGGCCGCCCCGAAGCTATAGTGAACCGCGTCGTTCGGCGCTCCGCTGCCGACATCCAGTGTGGACGTCTGCGCCGGAGCGAGTACACAACCGAGCACAACCAAGCAGAGAACCGGCGGGATCTTCATCGGGGCTTGACTATTGTACTCTGAACCCTGTCAGCCGCCCGGAGTTGCAGACCTACTCCTTGATCATCTTCTTCAGCTTTTTGACTTGGCTTCGGAGTTCGTCGCTCGCGTCGGCAACCTCATTGGTGTCGTAAATCACCCGCGGAGTCATGAAAACAATCAACTCGGTTCGTGACTTGCTGTACTGCTTGTTGCCGAAAGCATAACCAAGAATCGGAATCCGGTGCAGAAATGGGATGCCGCCGCTGCTCTCCGTGCTGTTCTCGTTAATGATTCCACCAATGGCGATCGTGTCGCCGTCCTGAACAGTGACCTGCGTCTGCACGGTTCGTTTCGAGAAGGATGGCGACTGAATGGCCGCACTGGATGATGGTGCTTCGGGCGCACTGACTTCCTGGTTGATAACAAGCGTGACAATTCCACTTGGATTTACGCGCGCAAGAATATTCAGCGTTACGCCCGAATTGCGGTTGGTAACAGTATTGGCGAAAAGTGAACTACCGCCACTCTGTGCTCCAGTCACGGCTTGGGCAGTCAAGGTTGGCACTTCCGTTCCAACGTTGATGCTCGCCTGAATACTATCGGTCGCAATGATACTGGGCGCGGAGATTACTTTCGCTCTCGTCGTGTTTTCAGTGGTGTTAAGAAAGGCAAGCAACTCACGGCTCTGCCCGACCAAAGCTCCGGCAGTGAGCGATAGCGAGCCTGCAGCGAGAGCCCCTGTAAGTGCTCTGGTACTAAGAGAGGGCGCATCTGAGCCAGTGGCTCCCTTCTTCTGCAGAAACGCGGAGACGCCACTTTGAAAAGCGCCGGAAAGATCTACCTCATAAATCTTCGCCTCAATCAAAACCTGGCGCGGGGGGATATCCAGTTCCTTCAGCAGCTTCAGAATTCCCGCATACTCCTGTGGCGTCCCCTGAATGAGCAGGGAGTTGTCCATGGGATTCGGAACAATATGTGGAATTCTGCCAAATGCGCCACCGCCTGCCCCATTCAGATACGATCCCGTCTGGTCGAATCCACCCGGTGCGCCGCCTCCGGCCACTGGCTGATTGCCGATCACGCCAGGAGCGGGATAGGCCCCGGCAGCGTTGCCATACGCGGAGGCATTGTACCCTCCGCCTGCCCCATAAGCTCCGCCTGCGTAAGGCGCGCCGCCCGGCGCACCATATGCACCTGCTCCCTGCACGCCGCCGAATGGTCCGCTTTGCATGCCACCGTATCCCCCGCCATAAGCAGAACCGCCGTAAAGCGCCATGATGGCGCCCCCGAGCGTCTCAGCGCGGCCGTACTTCACGCGGTAAACGTAGTTGTCAATCGACCCAGCCGTGATTTGAATAGGAACATCCAGCTTTTTGATCCACTTTTCAACCTCATCGAACGCCCCTGGATTCGGTGCAACGGCGATGATGGTATTGATTCGATCAATGGGCAAGAACTTGATCGGAGCCGTCTTCTCATTCAGTGAGATCGACTTCAGAATCGACTCCAGCTCTTTCGCGATGTCGCTGGGCTTGCCTTCCTTCACTTCAAACAGACGCACGCGCTGACTGGCAAATTCATTGCTGTCGAACAAGGAGATCAGGTCCATCAGCCGCTTCATATTGCGGCGGCTGTCCTGAATCAGCAAAAGATTCGCGGGCGGATACGTGACCGTGGTGGCGCCTTCACCGGTGAAGTTCGAGATCAGCGCGGCAATATCCCCAACGGTTGCGTATTTCAGGAATATCAGATTCAACATGGAGCGATCGTCTTCCGGGATGTTCTTTGAGTTCACATCCGGATGCAGAGGGAGACGGAGCGATTCGAGCAGCGGGACAATGCGGTAGATATCGCCAACCTGTACCATGGCGAAGCCGTTGATGCGCAGAATCAGATCCAGCAGATTGCGATTGTCGATGCCCTTGGTCTCGCCATACGTGTTGATGGTGACCGAGCCGGAAACCCGCTTATCCAGAATGTAGTTGAGTTTGAGTTGGCGGGCGAGAAGGTCAATCACTTCGGTGAGTGATGCATTTTGCATATTGATACCACCGGAGGGGCTAGGGGGCAGGCTCGCCGGGGCGGCCGCCGGAGGACCGGGCGTAGGAACTGGTGGCGGCGTTTGCGTCACGGTGGGTGCGGCCGGATTCGGCGCGGGCTGCGCGGGGGGCTGTGCGGCAGGGGCAGCGGCGGGTGGGGTTGCGCCGGGGGTTGCGCCGGGGGTTGCGCCGGGTGTTGCGCCGGGTGTTGCGGCGCCTGCCGGTGGCCGGGCCGCGGGTGGATTCTGGGGCGCCTGCGCGGAAGCAATGTAAATGCATCCGAACAAGCTCAAAACCAAGCTCAAAACCAAGCTCAATCCGTGACGAGCTCTCTTCATCAATACCCCTGCCCTCCCCACCGTGGTCTGCACCTACTGCTCTCTCTTCGCCGATGCGGCCTTCTGCCGTTCCCAAACCGCCCGTTCATCGTCGGTAAGATCGCTCTTCTTCCGTGACCAGGACTGCTTTCCGAACGGACTCGGTCGCTCGAACTTAATGCTGTCGCCATCCTCCACCGCTGTAAGGCCCTCCACGGGAGGCGAGATAACGGCAGCCCCCTTTTGGCTGGAATCCGTTTGCTCGGCCTTAGTCACGCCGAAGGGAGTCTTGCTATAAATCCAAGTGCGGCCTTGCGCGTCGGTTTTCGAATAGGTGTTGTCACCGGTCTTGACTGCATCGGTGGGAATGGTCATCGCCTTCGCGGGCGGCGTGGTTTTCTTTGCGCTCGCAACAGGCGCTTTCTTGGCTTTCTCTTGTGTGTTCTTGTCTTCAGCCGAACAGAGCAGCGGTAGTGCCGCGATCAGGAATATCGCAATCTTTCTCATAGGAATCACCTCTGAATCGAATCTCATTTAACCGGCTCCCAACGGCACGCCTGGCCGAAGGGACTTGCGGTCACTACTTTTTTAAAGCCGTCCGCAACCGTACCCGCGGGGGAATTATCTCCGGGCTGGCACGCCTTCGCTTCACCGCCCATGGATGTTCCAGGACGTGCTTCAGCGGGCGCTTGTGGCTTCGGCGGAGGCGGCGGCGCAGCAGCACCCGCCGCATTGGCATTGTTCGCAGCGCTGGCGGCTGCGGTCGCGGCACTCTTGTCCACCAGATCGGAAAGCTTCTTCTTCACGGGTTTTCCTTCCCATTCAAAAAGGATGTCTGTATTATTGACGCCCAAAAGCTTGAAAGGGCCGATCTTGTCGCCAATATGATAGCCGTGTTGCGGGCCACCGGCCTTTTCGGCCAGCAGCACGGTCGCGCCCGAGCCAAAATCCATATAGCCGTATTGAAACGGCAATGCAGGCATCGCGGGCGGCGGTGGCGGCGGCTTTGGTGGTTCGATGAATATGTTCGGATTGCGATCCCGTGCCGTAAGCAGCTTCTGCGCCACATCGATGTACGGACCGGGAGCGGCAGGCGGAACCGCGGGGATTGGTGTAATCGTGAGCGGCGGCGCCGGCGGCGGCTGCCGCTTGAGAACACTCTCTTCATGGGCATGCGCTTCCAGCCATTTCTGGCGAAGTACCGACCCGGAGGCTGCGACCAGCGCGATGAGCAGAAAATTGATGAGAAGCAGCTTATGTTTCAAAACGAAGCCGCTCCTTTCTTGTCGGGAATTAGTTTGCGCGGGACCACTCCGCTGATGGTCAGGCGAACCGGCATGATCTTCTCTTTCGGATGCGCGGTGCCGACACGAATTTCCGATGTCGCGATGAGTTCCTTTTGCGCCGTCAACGAGGAAAGCAGATTCACGAGTTGCTCCACCAGGCAATCGAACGACACGCTCACCGCGACCTCACCATAATCGTCACTCAGGACTTTGACCGGTCCGATCTCACTACCCCGAATATCGATGGGCGGGGTCTGCGCCTTGCCGATGCGCTGTACAATTTGCAACAACTGCGCTTGAGCCTGTTGCGCTGTCGCCGCTTGAATCACGCCTTGCTCGCGGCTGGCGAGTTCCACCTTCACTTTCTGTAAGACCTGTTCGCGGCCGGGTACCGCGGCAGCCGTCTGGCGCAGCTTCGCAAGGTGCTTCTCCGCCATGGGAACGGAGTCGGTCGATCCCACCACGCGGATGGCTTTATCGTCCGAGGAACTGATCCACCAGCCGAACAGAAGAACGGCGACGATGCCCAGCATGATCAATGCGCGCCGGTCGCGATCTGTCAGCGTCACTGCGGAGCTCCCTCGCGATCGGCTTTGATACTGAAAATCTCGCCGCCGGCGACCCGCGCCGGAGACATGGTAAACGTGGAGCCGGCAAACATTGGCGAGTTATCGATGATCTGGATCAGAGCCGCCGCCTGTTCCGCCTCACCCGTGATCTGAATCAGATTGCGGCGAATCTCCAAGCCGCTAAGAAAGACGGGTGGAGCCAGGATATGCGTGAGCTCATTCAAAGCGTCCATGTCGGACTTCGAACGGCGGCGGAAATCGTCCAGCAGTTGCGTGCGGGCCCGCGTCAACGTCACCGCGCGATCCAACACCTGAACCTTCTTCGCTTGCGGCTCAATGCGCTTGACCTCGGCTTGTAGTGTTTTCAGATAACGCGCGTTCTCATAGCTGGAGTGAGCGGCGAGAGCACCCACCATCAGCAAGAGCATGCAGGCCAGCGCAATGGTCGGAATCAGACGAATGCGCGAGCTGCTTTTCCGCTGATCGGCTGGAAGCAGATTGACTGTCAGCGACAGCCACGGACAGGCGCTTGCAACCGCCGTGGCATAGGGCAGGGCGTGCTTTGCGAAGCCTTGGAGTTCCGGGTCGTGATTGGGCGGGAAGACAGCGGGTTGCGGCAGAAGTTGTTCCAGCGGGATCGGCTCCACATCCGGGGGCAGCCGAAGTTCCGCGATGGCTTGCCCGATGACGCGCTCCGACGAGCGGTCGAATGTCGCCGAAAACACGGGACGGCTCTCGCTTTCACCATACACTTCGAGCTCTTCGCCAATGGGATGCAGGGCGACAAAGCCCTGGGGAGGCGCACTCAGAATTCGCAGAGCCGAGTAGATGGCGGCGGCTGAAAACGTAAATGACGCGATCTTGACACCCGCTTCGGCAAAGAGATTGGAGTAGCGTTCAATCACTTCGCGCCGCGTGATGCCGACCAGGATGAAAGGTGTTTTGCCGATGCGCGCGAAGCTGGAGACCACGTCGTCTTCCGAAAACGGATGAAGCGAATCGATCTGTAGCTGGATGGCCGGCTCAAGATCTTTGTCTGTTACACCGGGAAGGCTTACCTGCCGGACGATCACCTCACTGCGCGGCAGCAGCACGGCGGCAGCGATGTGACCGCAACCGAGTTTCTTTAGAAACACGTGGAGTTCCGCACCCCACTCCGCGGCAGGCCGCGTACGCACATCAGTAACGGTGGCGGAGCCGAGCACGGCGATTCCAAATGGGCGGACACGGGCAATGGAGACCTGAAGCTCTTCGCCTCCAATCTCTATGCCGACGCCTGTTCCGGCAGCAAGCCACTTGCGAAAATCAGTTGTCATACCACCGCAAAACTTCGATGGGCGGATTATAGCCGGGCTCGCGGAACTTCACCATGGCGGAAACCGAGCGGCGCAGATCGGAAAACCCGCCGTTAGGTAGACGAAGTTGGGCCGTGGCGCGGATGGTGTAAATACTCCCGCCTCCAACAATGAGACGGCCTGCCCCAACACCTTGAGTGATGCCTTGCACTTCCTGCATAGTGCGAAAAGGGGCGGCACGACGCCTGGCGACAATGGCAGCAATCGAGTCGGGACTGAGTCCGGCTGTGGCGAGAACCGCGGGGTCGGCCGTGTTCACGTCCACGCCCCCCCCGGCTCCATACACCGACACGCAATCTTTCAGGCCGCTGCGAGGAAACAAGCGGCCCTGCGAATCGCGCCCAAAGCTACCGTAATAGAGGTCTGGCGTCATGCCTTTCACAAGAAGAAGTTCTTCTAACTCTTCAAAAGACGCATGACGGGCGCGGAAAGACGGAGTGCGGGATAGATAATATTCGTCGAACGGGCCGTCCCGCGCCGGAGTGCGCCAGTCGATGATAGCGGCGGTTACCTCCTGAGCCTGTTCCGGAGGAGCACCCAGGTTCGTCAGCAGGCGCATCAACTCTTCCGGCCGTGCCACGTAAAGACTCAGTTTCGAAGACTCAGGGATGATCTCGACGAGCGACGTGCCGGACGGGAACTGGAAGTTGAGCCGCGGCATTCCGGGCTCGTAGTACTTCGGCGTCCCGTCGGGATTGCGGTACTGAGGCCCCCATTGCATATACAGCAAGGCACGGTCGATGGAGCCGGTGGCCAGGTAATAGGTACGAATTCCTTCGGCGGCTGTGGAGGCTCGTTCGGTCTCTCCCCGGACACTGTTCGCTACTGAGAACGCGATGGCGGTCAGGGCCGCGGTGAGCCAGAGAACAGCCAGAAGCGCACCGCCTCTCCGATTTCGATTCCTATTGCGATTGCGTTCCATTAGTCGCCGTACTTAAACCAGGGGTCTCGCGTGATGCGGATCAGCGCCGTCACGTTCTGGAGTTGCAGTTTGGCGGGATCTGGCTCGAGAGGTCCCATTTCAATGCGGATCGCCGCCGGAGGGGTCTGCTTGATCCACTTAGGGAGCCAGCGCTCGGCTCCCGTCTCCGGCACAATCTCCTTATAGATGAGCCGGCAGTAGGCCAGCTTGTCGGCGAGGACAAACGAATTGGAACCTACCTGTACGGGGGCAAATCGCGGTATCGGCTGGGCCCCAGCGCAGAGCAACCCGGTGGATTTGGGGCCGGTATAGAGCAGTTCATTCACGATGAGGCGGACACCGCGGGCGTTCTCGCCGGGGGTGACGTGGTATTCCAGAATCCTCGGGTACCCGCGAGATCCTTCCTGCAAAGAGTAGGTGGAGACGAATCGCATGGTATCCGGGCCGCCCTGGAAGAATGGGACTGTGACTAACGGAACTCCCTGGCAATCGGCCTTGACCGGCATGTAACCCGCGAGCTGCTCAGTGAAGACTTTGTCGACTCCGATCACTTTGCGATTCGACATGAGCCGCGAATTGGCTT
Source organism: Bryobacterales bacterium (assembly GCA_038200305.1). Classification (GTDB taxonomy): domain Bacteria; phylum Acidobacteriota; class Terriglobia; order Bryobacterales; family Bryobacteraceae; genus JANXXV01. The sequence continues at coordinate 8,684 of JBBPYD010000230.1, read as the reverse complement.
TCTGCATGGTGTTGAGGCCGATGCGCATCGCGAACAGCATACCGACAGACAGGAGGCTGAGCAGCGAGACCGCCACCAGCAGTTCCATCAGGGTTACGCCGGCTTGCTTGGGCTTGGTCATCATATTCGATCAGCGTGCGATCAGCGCTCCGGAAGCGATGTCTTGCTGAGTCAGGATGGATTTGCGGAAGCCTTCCAGGCGGAATGTCTTCCGTTGATCCCCGGCCATCCACCAGATCTCAAGATCAATGCGATCGAGGATGGCGAAGCCCGCCTGCGGGTTGGGGACGTACTCGAATGGAGTTACCTTGGCGCGCCAGCCATCACCCTCAATCATGGTTTGCCGCGGCAGGTGATTTTGGGCGATCAACTCGTCCATTTTGCTGCGGGCGATCAACGCCGCACGGTCGTATTCGGTGAGCCGGGCCGCGTTCCTCATCGAAGTGGAGAGCGAAGTCATGAGAGAGCTGACCGCGATCGCCATGATGACGGTGGCGACCATTACTTCGAGGAGTGTGAAGCCCTTTTGCCTCATTGCAATTGGATATCCGGTACGCCGGTGATCGGGTCCACGCGCACGATCCGGTGGGCTCCCTTTCGATTGGCGATCTCGACTCCGAAGCGCGGGACGGTGCCGCCGGGGTAGAGCATGTAACTCCGGGAGGGATCGTCGTGACCGGGAATTTCGGGGTGAATCTTGGTGATGGTGACGCCCTCCGGCATTTCGAGGCGGCGGTTGAAGCCCGAATCTACCGAGCGAAGCCAAATTGTGTTATCTGATTTAGATACAGTTACTTCTACGATCTGCTGGCGGCGCTCCGCACGATTCATGCCGCCATTCAGGAAGCTGACAATGGAGTCCGATGCGGACGTGAGCCGGAGCGAATCGATCCCCGAGCTGATGGAGGGAAAGCTGATTGCAGCAACCAGGCCGATGATAGACACCACGACGATCATTTCGACGAGTGTTAGACCGGCCTGGGCGCTACGCTGCTTCATAAGTTTAGTTCTTCCAGCTCACGACGTCGGCATTGATGCCTTCGCCGCCTGGCTGCCCATCGGCGCCCAGTGAGACGATGTCGGGTTCATCGCCGTGATCGCCGGGATATTTGTAAATATAGGGATGGCCCCACGGGTCCAAGGGAACTTCCTGGGGGAGATAAGGTCCCTGCCACTGGTTGAGGTTTTGGGGTTTCGCCCGGAGCGCCTCCAAGCCCTGTTCGGTGGACGGAAACATGCTGGTGTCCAGCTTGAATGCGCCGAGCGCGGTGCTAAAGCTATTGATCTGGGATTTCGCCGCGACCACGCGCGCCTTGTCGGCGTGACCGAACATTCTGGGTGCAACCAGGGCCGCAAAGAGCGCGATGATCGTCACGACGACCAGCATCTCAATCAGCGTGACACCGGCTTGGGTTCTTGCTCTTCTCTTCTCTTCTCTTCTCATACTGCCACCTCGTTGATGCTGGTAATGGCCAACATCATACTCAAAATCAAAGCTCCTACTATAACGCCCAGCACCAGAATGACCAAGGGTTCAAACAGCGCCGTGAAGCGGCGGATGGCGGCGCGGGTATCCGTTTCGTAAATGTCGGCCATGCGCGAGAACATCTGATCCAGACGGCCCGTCTCTTCCCCGACACTGAGCAGATGAGCCGCCAGCGGAGGGAACTGGCCGGAGCGGCGGATCGGTCCCGCAAGGCCCTCCCCTCTCTTGACGCCTTGCATAACGGCGCCGAGGGAACTGGCGATCCTGCGGTTATTCATTGTGGCTCCGGCGATGCTGATGGATTGCACCAGAGGCACGCTGTTGGAAACGAGCGTCGCCATCGCACGCGCGAAGCGGGCCACTTCGGCCTTCAGAAGTGCATCGCCGAGCACCGGCGTTTTCAAACGAATGGTGTCCCACCACAAACGGCCTTTCGTACTGCGGACGTAAATCTGCATCGCGATGAAAGCCCCGACGGCTACTATCAGAGTGACAGGACCGTACGTTGTCGCAAGGTGGCTTGCTTCCAACATGATCTTGGTGGGCAGCGGCATCTTCATATGGCCTTCTTCGAAGATAGAAGCGAAGCGGGGGACCACGAACGTGAGCAGGAAAATGATAGATGCGGTGCCTACGCTGGCGAGCAGCGCGGGGTAGACCATAGCGGAGACGATGTAGCTCCGGAGGTCGTCCCTGGTTCGCTCGAACTCCGACAGGCGCTCAAACACGCCGCTCAGCGACCCGCCGGCTTCCCCGGCACGGACCATGTTGATATACAGATCGTTGAAGTATTCCGGGTGCGTTCCCAGACTGTCGGCGAGAGACTTTCCGCCTTTGAGCACGCGGATCACATCGGCGACGATCACGCGGAAGTTGGTTCGCTCGGTTAACTCACTGGTGATGGACAGAGCCCGGTCAAGCGGAACACCGGCGTTGAGAAGTGTGGAGAGTTCCTGCGTAAAGAAGAGAACGTCCCGGCGCTTGCCGCCATTGAACGCAGGAAGTTTGAAATCAAACGGCGTCTTCTTCTGGAGACCTACATAGACCGGCGTGAGCCCCTGTTTACGCAGCTCTTGCGCAACCCATTTCTCGGTATCCGCATTGAGGGTTCCGGTGCGAAGCTTGCCGTCCGGAGCGACCGCTCTGAAGTGAAATGCGGCCATTAGAACTCCTGCGTAACGCGCATGACTTCCTGCGCGGTGGTGACGCCTTCCCGCACTTTGAGCCAGCCGTCTTCGCGCAGGTTGCGCATTCCGTTGCGGCGCGCGGCCTTCGTGATTTCACTGGCGTCGGAATTGGTCATGATCTTCTGGCGGATCTCTTCATTGAGTTCCATCAGTTCAAAAATGCCGACGCGCCCTTTGAATCCCGATTCGAAGCAATGCTCGCATCCGGCGCCTTTGTAAGTCTGGATGTGCTCCCCTTCGGGAGTCATCCGCATGCCGCTCTCGATGCGGCATCGTTTGCAGATGACACGAACCAGACGCTGGGCCAGGACCGAGACTACGGACGACGTGATGAGATAGTTTTCGACGCCCATATCAGTGAGCCGCGTGATAGCGCTGGGAGCGTCGTTTGTGTGGAGCGTGGAGAATACAAAATGCCCGGTAAGCGCGGCGCGAATGGCAACGTCGGCGGTTTCACGGTCGCGGATTTCACCGACCATGATGACGTCTGGATCCTGACGCACGATGTGACGCAGGCCGGCGGCGAACGTGAGATTGATCTGAGTGTTGACGTGGAGCTGGTTGATGCCGTCCATTTGATATTCGACGGGATCTTCAATGGTGATGATCTTTTTGTCGGGCAGGTTGATACGCTTCAGTGCCGAGTAGAGCGTGGTGGACTTGCCGCTTCCCGTTGGACCCGTAACGAGGAAAATGCCGTGCGGGAGCGAGGTGTAATGCTCCATGCGGTTCAGCATATGCTCGTCAAAACCGAGCTTCTGGAGATCGTAGAAGTCGCCCGCCGAGCGATCAAGCAGACGCATAACGACGCTTTCGCCGTAGAGGGTGGGCAGCGTGGACACGCGGAGATCGACTTCGCGGCCGAGTGTCTTGACCTTGATGCGGCCATCCTGCGGCATACGGCGTTCGGCGATGTTGAGCTTGGCCATCAGCTTCACGCGGGAGATCATGGCGGCCTTCATCTCACGGGGCGGAGGCTCTTGCGCGTAGAGCACGCCGTCCACACGGTAGCGGATGCGAAACTCCTTCTCAAAGGGCTCGATGTGGATGTCACTGGCGCGCTTTTCTACGGCTTGCGCGATCATGGCGTTCACCATGCGAATGACTGGCGCTTCACTGGCCATGTCGCGGAGGTGTTCAAGATCTTCGGAGGCTTGCGCCATGTCGCCTTCGAAGTCGGACGCGCCCTTGCCTGCATCGCCGTAGTTGCGTTCGACCGCATCGATAATTTCCTGTTCGGCGGCGAGAACCGGCTCGACCTTGAGGCCGGTGGAGCTGCGGACGGCGGCGATGGTCTCGAAATCGAGGGGGTCCGCCATGGCGAGCGTGAGGCTGGAGCCGTGGAGCGCGATAGGAAGGCAGCGAAATTGACGGAGAAAGCGCGGGGAAAGCTTTTCGGTTTCAGGGGACTCGGCCGGTGGGCCATCAATAGTGACGAGCGGTATGCCGAGCTGATCCGATAAGGCGGCCAGCACATCGCGCATGGCGATGAAACCGAGATCGACCAGGATCTTGCCTAATTTTTCGCCACGCTCCTTTTGAAGTTCGAGCGCGCGATCAAGATCTTCCTGGTTGATCTGTTGACGCTCAATGAGCAGTTCCCCTAATCGCATCAACTAGTACTCTTGAACCTGCAAGCCGGTATCGAGAACCGCGGGATTGCCTTTTGCGGCATCGAGCAGCAGCTTCCGCGGGGCCATCATCACGATTTGACGCGGAAGTCCGGCGGAGTCTTCCCAGGGAAAATAGAAGAGGGTGACGCCCAGAACGATTTGTTCAGTAACCGGAACTCCGTCGAGAGAACTGGCCGTGGAGACGAGCATGCTCCGCATATTTTGCCTCAAGACGACGAGACGTTGTTCCTTTTTGTGCCTGAGCCGGGTAAGATCCGCTTTGGTGACCTCAGGACGGAACGGAGAGACCAGGTTGGTGGCGACCAGATTCATTTCGGCCATGAAGACGGCTCCGTAGCCGTTGACGTACATGCCGCGGGTTTCGCCCAACATATTGAATGGATCGTCGATCTGGATGCTCCGCATACGATTATCGAAGCTATTTTCCATGGCGGCGACGCTGACGCGGGAAATTCTTGGGGCCGCGTTGCTGGCGGCGCGCATCAACGAATAAGACGAAACCAGGATTATGCCAAGCACAGCAGTCGACGCAAGTAATTTGTGTTTCATTGACTGACTCCGTTATAGGCGCTGGCGCGGTAGGCCGGGACGATACTCTTCTGCAGGTATTTGAAGCTGTCGATCACTTCCAGCCTGTCGGCTTTGCGGCTGATCTCCATTTCCTTCTGCTGCGCAATCACCTGCTGTAGCTTTGCGGACTGGCGGGCTTCACTTGCAGCGACGGCCTTCTGGACCCGCTGGGCGACCTCGGCTTCGGTAATAGATGGTTGCGGTTGGGTCACGGCGATCCGCGGCACCGGCCGGTTCAGTTCAAAGCCATGGACCAGGATGGCGGCAGCCAGAAGGGCGGATGATGCAAAGGCGACCTTCGGCCCCGAACTCCAGAGCGATTGCCACCAGTGCGGCTCGAAGACTTTGTCGGACACGAAAGCGATACGCCTGGGCGGTTCTTCCTCGCGCATCGTCAACAGGACGCTTTGTGCGATGTTGAGAACATCGAGTTCTTCCCGGCACTTCAGGCACCCGGACAGATGTTGTTCGACGGTGCGGCGATCGTGCGGTGGCAACTCGCCGAAAAAGTAGTCTTTCAAATCATATGGTGAACAGCTCATTCCACACCCCTCATCGGCATTGGAGCCAAGGACACTTTGAGGAGGTCGAGCGCGGTATAGAGGCGCGACTTGACGGTCGACACCGGGCACCCAAGAACTTCAGACATCTCCTCAAACTTGAATCCTTCGTAAATCTTCAACACGACAGCTTCCCGTTGATCTTCAGTCAAGCGGGCCATGGCGGTTTCGATGGCCAGGCCGACCTCAATTGGCAGCATACGCCGGCCGGGAACGGCCTCTGCCCGCTCTTCACCCAACTCCGATTCGGGCCGGTTTTTGCGAAGCAGAGAGTACGCTTCGTTGTGGGCGATGCGATACAGCCAGGGCGAAAACCGCGACGGGTCTTCGAGCTTGGCGAGGTTCTGATACGCCTTGAGGAACACGTCCTGCGACAGATCCATGGCATCTTCCCGGTTCTTGACGAGGCGTAAAAGATAATTGAAAATACGCCTATCCCAGCGGGAAATCAGGAGGTTATAGGCCTCGACATTCCCCCGGCGCGCCTTCATGATTAGATCGCGGTCCTCGACCTCCCGAAAAATCAACTATTCGGCTCCTTTGCTAGAGACGCCACAGCGGGCGGAAAAGACGGCTGCTGGAGGAATGTGTTGCAAATGCAGGTACATATTGGGTTCGTTTGTGCAATTTTGAAACGGTTCCAGAAGTTTGCCGACGGATCGCCGGCCATGGTACAGCATTTTGCGAAACGCAGCCAATCCCATTTCCGGACACTTTTTACTGATTTCCGGTGGGGGCAAATTTGGGTTCGTTTGTGCAATTTTGTGTAATTGCCCCGGTTGGTACGGTTTTTGGGCTTCGGCGTTCATTGGAGCGGTATACCGTGCCGCCCGACGGCCAACCTGGGTTCGTTCGTACAAATTTACTCTCCCGTCCACGCATAAAATTTAGCCTGCGGCGCTGGTTGGCAACCGCCTGGCTAGTCTTTATTCTAGGATGGTTCGTGTTGGGGGTTCCGAATGCATGGTGGTAAGTAGCTGATTTGGTTGGGGCGTTTTCTTGATATGAGCGGTGACCGCTGTATTGCGCTTGGTCAGAATCCTACACGATGGAGATTACCTTGCGACCTTCAGACATTGGCCTCTCGATGATTTGCCGATCCACACGGCTATGCAGCGAAAGCAATCGCGGCACAGATAGCCTTGTCGTTGAGCCGTGGATGTTCGGAGATGATTTGAGCGAAGTCTTCACCGGCCGCAAGCTTCTCTAATATCAACTCGACTGTGATGCGAGTACCCGCGACGACCGCGGCTTACCCATCATTACTTTCGGATCGGAGGTAATCAGCGCTTCAACCATTCGAACCGATCATAGCGCCTCCGGCTACCTATACCCATGCGTTTGCCCCCTGGGCTGACACAAACAGTTAAGACACAGTAAGCCATTCGCTGAAAAGTTCTCGACCGGCAAGACGACATTAAAGCATACTGGTGCTCGGCTGGTGAAGCAGAGGCGGGCTCTCCTAAGGAACAACCGGTACCAACTGAAGTCCGAGTTCTTTTGCCTGTGCGTTGAGTCGAGTGCGTTTCCGGTCGTGGGCTCGTCGCTCCTGGTCCTGGAAGATAGCCATGTCGTATTCCTGCTGCATCGTGATCATGTGGTAGACGATGCGTGCAAGCTTGTAGGCAACGGCGGTTATAGCTTTCGGCGGTCCAAGCCGAGCCTTCATCCGCCGAAAATAATCTCCCAAAAAGGTTTGGCTCCGGTGCAGCGCCTGGGCTGCTACTCGTAAGGCAAGTGCCGCTCGGTTCTTGGTTGGTCGCGTCCTGCATGACAAGACTTGCCCTCCACTGATCTTCGGGTTGGGGCACAGGCGGAGCCACGAGCAGAAAGCAGCTACAGTCGGAAATCGCGAAAAATCCGTGCCAACTTCGCTCAGTAGCGCCTGCGCTGTGAGAGCGTTGATGCCAGGTATCTGCGTCAACTCGACACCAAATGCACGGTATACATCTGTTCGCAAATCACGAGGCTCACTTCGGCGTGGCGTTTTCCGAGGGTTTCGCTCCTTCCCCAGCGGCTTCTCGGTCGGATCAACCTTCGCTGGCAAATTCCCCATGCGGCTTTTCAATGCGATATCTAAGTCGTGAATCATCTGCTGGTAGTGGCGATAGCCATCAAGGGATTGACGCAAGACAAACAGGTGCTCCTCCCTGTAATCACCCACCAGAGATTTCATTATGGTCTCTTCGGTTGCCTTGATACGCCAGTCCCGCAGCTGCGCCAATTTCTGTGGATCACGTTCCCCGGCCAGAATTGAATCCACAACAGCCAAACCTGTCGTCCCGGCCAGCTCACTAATCACATGGTGAATCTGTACATTCATTTGGTCCAAGGCTTTTTGCATATGCTGAAGATGAACCGTAGCAAGTTGAATGAGGTTGTCACGATGACGCCACAAGGAACGAATGGCACAAATGTCATCCGCTGGGCGAAAGGACCCGCGCAAGAGGCCTACCGAATGCAGGTGCTGAATCCATTGGCAGTCTGCCACATCCGTTTTTCGGCCGGGCACATGCTTCACGTGGTGAGCATTCACCAACCGCACCTCAATCTTTCGGTGTTCTAGTATCTGGAACAGTGGAATCCAATACACACCAGTCGATTCCATTGCTACGGTTCGAATTCCGCACTCTTGAAGCCAGTCTGCCAGTTTCTCCAACTCCACAGTAAATGTTTTAAAGCATCGGACTGGCTTGGGGTCTCGATCGGCCGGAATGGCGACGAACACTTCTGTGGCGCCAATGTCGATTCCAGCCGCATTCGGGTCAATTACTGGCAACGTGGGAACTCTATGTTTCTTGCTGGGCATGAGGTTTCTCCTTGTCTTGCCCTGCGTCGGCCCGGGCCGTGCGATAGAGTAGTCTCCCAAACGAGATCAGATCCACTTCCGCGGAAGAGGATTCTGTCATCACTGCATTGAGCACGGGGCCCGGGACCACACTGGTGGTCGGGTTTCAATAACACCATTGAGCCCACGGTCTTGGCTGCCGACGCGCGGACGATTCGAGTATATCTGACGCGCCCCCTGTTCCTTACCTCTTTGTCCAGACGTCCTCGTCTGGTATTCCACTGGTGGAGACCAACTTGTTGAGGAATAGCCAGCTGGAAACTCATCCAGACGATGAGCGGAGGCGTTTGCGGCCAAGCTGGCGCCTCCATCGGATGGAAAGATTTCCTTATGCCTTAAAAAACTCATACAGAAAGCTGCCGCGCAGCGGTTTCCTTTTTGTGCTGTGCTTCGAACTCG
>JBBPYD010000229.1:0-6070 GCA_038200305.1 Bryobacterales bacterium | reverse complement strand
GATTGCCGACAAGATCCTGATAGAGATCCGCCAGCGGTTGAAGTTCCTGAACGACGTCGGCCTCCATTACCTCACGCTGGACCGCCTCTCCTCTACGTTGTCCGGCGGCGAAGCACAACGGATCACGCTCGCCACTTGCCTCGGGTCCAGGCTGGTGGGCGCCTGCTATGTTCTCGACGAGCCATCCATTGGCTTGCACAGCCGCGACACCGGCCGCCTGATTCACATCATGGAGGAGCTTCGCGACCTGGGCAACACCATCATTGTGGTAGAACACGATCCCGACGTGATGCGCGCCGCCGATCACATTATCGATCTGGGCCCCGGCGCTGGCGAGTATGGCGGGCACATCCTGTTCGGCGGCACTTACCCGGAACTCCTAAGTGATGGCGCAAAGTCCCTGACGTCAAAATATTTGAGAGGCGATCTGCACGCGGGAACCCGGACGAAGCGCCGCAGGGTGAATCCCAAGCGGGCGCTGAAAGTGTACGGCGCGCGCGCACACAATCTCCGGAATATCGATGTCACCATTCCACTGGACATGATGGTCGCGGTGACGGGCGTTTCCGGTTCGGGCAAGTCCACCCTGGTCCATGAGGTGATCTACAAAGGACTCGCCGCCCGCCTGCGGAAGGAAGCTCCCACAACGGAGGCAGACGAGCAGAACGACAATCTTCAGTGCAAACGCATTGAAAAGATCGAACTGCTGACGGACGTTGTGCTGGTGGATCAGTCTCCCATCGGCCGCACGCCACGGTCGAATCCCGTGACCTACATCAAGGCTTTCGATCTGATTCGGGAACTCTTCGCCAGCACGCCGGAAGCCGGCCGGCGCGGCTACACTGCAGGACATTTTTCATTCAATATTCCCGGCGGCCGCTGTGAGGTTTGCCAGGGTGACGGCACGGTCACGGTAGAAATGCAATTTCTAGCGGATGTCGAACTCATCTGCGAGGACTGCAAAGGAACTCGATTCAAGAACGCGATTCTGGAGATCCGCTACAAGGATCTGAACATTCATGAGGTGTTGCAACTCACAGTCCGTGAGGCGATCGGCTTCTTCTCCGATGTGCCGCGTCTGGTGTCGCGCTTGAAAGTCTTGGCCGACGTCGGCCTCGGATATCTGCGATTGGGACAGTCCGCCACCACGCTTTCCGGCGGAGAAGCGCAGCGTGTGAAGTTGGCCGCGCACCTGGCGCAGGCCTCGTGCAAAGGCACGCTGTTCATTTTCGACGAGCCCACCACCGGACTGCACTTCGACGACATTACTAAACTACTGGATGCCTTCCAGCGGTTGATTCAGAACGGCGGCAGTATCCTCATCATCGAGCACAATCTGGACGTGGTACAAAGCGCGGACTGGGTGATCGACCTCGGACCGGAAGGCGGAGCGCTGGGCGGCACGATTGTGGCCCAAGGAACCCCTGAGCAAATCGCCGAAGTCAAGGCGTCTTACACGGGCCAGTTCCTCGATCGCGTGTTTGCCGGGATAAACTGAAGGTATGTGGTCCTGCCTCGTGCTGGCGTTTCTGTTCCTGCAAAAGCCGGACCCGCAAGCGGATGGCATGAAAGCTCTGGAAGAACAGCGCTATCCGGCAGCCGTTGAGAGTTTCACGCAAGCCGTAGCCGCCGATCCTAAAGATTACGGCCCGCATTTCCATCTCGCCCTGGCGTACAGCCTGCTGAATCGCGACGCCGAGGCTATCCCCGAATACAAGAAAGTTCTGGAATTGAAGCCGGGCCTGTACGAAGCCGAGTTGAATCTCGGAATCATTCTGCTCCGCCAGAAACAGGCCGCCGATGCCGTTCCATACCTGGAATCGGCAGCGAAGAAGAAGCCCACGGTGTACCGCCCCGTCTTCTTCGCGGCCGATGCACTACGTGAGGCCGGGCAACCCGATAAAGCGGAACCATATTATAAATCGGCGCTCGAAATCGATCCAAAATCGGCCGTGGCCGAACTCGGGCTGGCCCGTACGCTGGCCAAGCTGAACCGGGTCTCTGAGGCGGAGCCGCATTTTCGCAAAGCTGCGGAACTCGACCCAACCTTCCGGGATGCTCTTCTGGAACTTGGTTCCATTTACGAAGGCGAGAAGAAAAATGCCGAGGCCGAAGAGATTTACAAGCAGTTCCCCGATAATCCAGGTGCAAAAGAACGGCTCGGCGAGTTGCTGCTGGAATCCGGACAGGCCGCCAGCGCGATTCCGGAACTGGAAGACGCGGTGCAAAAATCGCCCACTCCCGCCAACCGCTACGCCCTGGCCACCGCGTACGTCCAGAATAAACAGTTCGACAAAGCGGCGCCGCTCTTTCAGCAGGCATTGCAAGCGGAGCCGAATAATCTGGAACTGCGCATGAACTACGCGCGCGCCCTTCGGGAACAGAAGAAGTACCCGGCCGCAGCCCAGGAATTCTATCGCGTTGTGCAGGCCAAGCCAGACTCCAGTGAGGCTTGGAGCGATTTGGCGGGCATGTTGATCCTGCTAAATCAGGATGGGCAGGCGCTCGCCGCCCTGGACAAAGTGAAGACATTAGGCGCGGAAAAGCCTGGCCATTTCTATTTTCGAGCGCTTGTGCTCGATCGAAACCATCAGTTGGAGCCGGCCGTGGAGAATTACGAGAAGTTTCTTTCGGTCAGCAATGGCAAGAGCCCGGACGAAGAGTTTAAGGCCCGGCAGAGAGTGCGGATCATCAAGAAAGAGCTTTCCAAGAGGTAGTCCATTGGTCCGTTTGCGATTCATTGCGATCCTGTTTGCAGTTTCATTACCTGGCGCAGACCTGGCGATAGTAAGAAGCGAGCCTAATCTGGAGAAGCGCTCGGAGAAGGCCCTCGAAAACGCGAACCGCGCCATTGATGAGGCTCGGGCCGCTTATAAGAACTCGGAGATGAGCACATTTGAAGCGCTCTTGCATGAAGTGCAGGAATCTACCGAACTGAGCTATCAATCCCTAGAGGATACGGGCAAAGCCGCGCGGCGTAGTCCGAAATACTTCAAGCGGGCCGAGATGAAGATGCACAGCCTTGCCAAGCGGCTAGACGGACTCTCCATGGAAGTAAACCTGGAGCAACGCCCGGAAGTGGATGCCGTCAAAAAGACGGTCAGCGATCTGGAAGATAAATTAGTGTTTGAAATCATGACCAGGAAGCACTGATATGAAATTGCGATACATCGCGATCTTACTCTTGGCCGCCGGCCCGATGCTGGCGCAACGGGATTTCCTAACAGCCGATGAAACCGACCAGGTCCGGCTCGCCCAGGAACCCGATGAACGGCTGAAGTTATACATTTACTTTGCGCGTCAGCGATTGGACCTGTTGCAGCAGGCCATCACGAAGGAAAAGGCTGGCCGCTCCGCGTTGATCCATGATCTGCTGGAGGACTATACGCACATCATAGAAGCCATCGATACCGTGGCCGACGACGCCCTGCAGCGCAAAGTCGCGATCGGCATCGGCATCACCGAAGTGGCGGCCGCGGAGAAAGAAATGCTGGCGAGCCTGACGAAGATACAGGACTCGCAGCCGAAAGATTTGCCCCGCTATGAGTTCGCCCTGAAAGAAGCAATCGACACAACCAAAGATAGTTTCGATCTCTCACAGGAAGATCTGAAGACGCGCACGCAGGAAGTGGAGGCGAAGGTCAAGAAGGAGAAGGAAGAGTTGGATTTGATGAAGTCGCCAAAGGATCTGGAAGCGAAAAAGGCGGCCGAGAAGAAGGAAACTGAAACCAAGCGGAAAGCCCCAACACTGCGGCGCAAGGGCGAAAAAGATCCAAACGAAAAGCCTTGAAACGGTGGCTGCGTGCGCGGCTGAGCCGCGCACGTCAGTAAGGCGGTTTTACGGCATTTGGGGCTTCGGTTCAGTCAAGATCACTCTTGCACCCGCCTCGTTCGAAAGGTTTCCCTGGTTCTGACGGCTCATGCCACCCGGCGTACCCAGCGCGGAGATCACGTACTCTGGATAGGCCGAAATCCCATGCTCATGTAGATCGATTCCATACTGTTCGCCCTCGGTTGAGACGCGCAGCAGTCCCATCGCATTTACTAAATACATCACCGCATAGGCGCTCCCAAACGTCGCTGCCGTAACGATCAAGCTACCAATCGCCTGGGCTACCAGGACCTGACTTCCGCCTCCATAGAACAGTCCTTTCAAGGGCGCGGAATTGTCAGCGGCCAACGGTCCCGTTGCGCCATATCTGCCGCAGGCAAACAGGCCAAGCGAGAGCGTTCCCCAGATGCCGTTCATTGCATGTACCGGCACCGCGCCGATGGGATCGTCGATACGAAGCCATTCCAGGAGTTCAACTCCCAGAACGACAATCACACCCGCGATTCCGCCGAGCGCAATAGCGCCCGTGGGGCTGACCCAGTAACAGGGGCATGTGATCGCAACGAGCCCCGCCAAAAATCCGTTCACCGTGAAGCTGACGTCCCACTTTTTACTTAATATATAGGCGTACATCATCGCGGTCAGACCCGCCGCGCAGGCGGCTAGGGTGGTATTGGCGGCAACGCGGCCAACGCCTTCGAAATCCATCGCCGACAGCGTGCTGCCGGGATTGAATCCATACCAGCCGAACCAAAGAAGCAGGCCGCCGGAAGCCGCAATAGTCAAATCGTGCGGCATCATAGGCCCGCCGCCATCCCGCTTAAATCTACGGCCCAATCGAGGACCAAGAACCATCGCGCCCGCGAGTGCAATGAAGCCGCCAATCGTGTGAACCACTGTGGACCCGGCGAAATCATGGAAACTGGTTCCGACCCAAGGCAGGAAGTTGCCAGTGCTGCCCATGGTCGCCAGGAATCCATCCGGACCCCAGGCCCAGTGACCAATGATCGGATAAATGAAACCGGAAACAGCTAAACTGTAAAGTAAATCGCCGCCAAATGCGGTCCGGCCGACCATGGCGCCAGACGTAATGGTCGAGCAGGTATCCGCGAAGGCGAATTGGAACAGCCAGAATGCTAGAAACGCCACGCCAGTTCCTTCATAGGTTGCTGGGGCTCCATTCAAAAAAAACCAGTGGTACCCGATCCAGCCGTTACCATGACTGAACATGAACGAGAAACCAAACGCATAAAACAAAAGACCGCAAAGGCAGGTGTCCACGATGCATTCCATCAGGACGTTGACAGTTTCACGGGAGCGGCAGAACCCCGCTTCCAGCATGGTGAAGCCGACCTGCATACCGAAGACCAGGAACGCGGCCACCAGTGTCCAAAGTGTGTTGATCGGATTTACGATGTCGTTACCCTTCAGGACCGGATCGGCGGCGAAGGTACTCAAGCCCAGCAAGCCGGGATTCAGGAATACAGCCGCGAGAAACAACAAGCCAATACCCGTCAATTTCCCCATTAGCAGAAGCGCTCCGTACTGGCGCCACTCAGCGTCCTGCAACCGCGCCCGCAATCGGGAAGTTTTCTCCGTCAGCGAATTCATAACCAATGTTCTCCTTAAGTTTGCGATTTAGGTGGGGCTAACGGACGGGGTTAGACCGCGAGAAACAAAACTGCCGATTAACGTTTGGGACCAAAAAAAGCTACTACGCCTAAAACAACCGTGCTCTGATTTTTCGACGACATGAGGCCATTGCCACGATCGAAAAAAGGTTGGTCTGACCAGTCGCGCCGGTATTCCAGGCGGGCCAGCAAACCTTCCAGCATTTTGTATTCACCGGTGAGGGTCACTTCTTTTACGTGCTGAGCGACTCCGGTGCTGAAGCCATTCCGGTCGCTGAAGTATTCAAAACGCGGAGCAAAGGCCCAGGTCCTGTTCGGAGCCAATCGTGCGGCGAACGCGATGCCGGTCCAGATGTTGGTGCTTTTCAGCAGCGTGTTTTTGTCGCTCGCGTAATCGTAGTTGATGTAGAAATTGGCCTTGTCGCACGGAGTCAGCAGGAGCGTTGTGTCGTACAGGTTGCGCAGGCCTTTCTGGCGCAGCCCGGACACATCCAACGTGTCTTTCTCAGGCCCTACGTAATAGTTATTCGACCAGGTCGCCTTCTTCCCGGTGAAGGTGCCTGAGAGTCCAATTGTTTTGCCGGAGTTGTTGTCTTCAATGTTGTTC
>JBBPYD010000228.1:0-39166 GCA_038200305.1 Bryobacterales bacterium | reverse complement strand
CTCGGTCTGCTTAATGACCACAGTCACGGGTCCTTTGGTGGAGTCCCCGAAGTGGGGAGACTCACTGCGTGTGGAATCCATTTCCCAAGTACCGGAGAAGTCAGTCTTGGTATCCGGCGTCCCTAGCAATGGAGCCATTAAGGCGACCACCGCGATCAATGTGGCGAAGACAGTTCGGTTCATGAGCTTTCTCCTTCATACTCCAAGCTTGGATCGGTAAGCCGGTCCAATTATTCGACTTTGCCAGCAAAAGATTGTTTCAGGCACAGGGTAAAGTCGTAACCGGTCGATCGATCACGGCTACGTGCTCGGCCGTCGCTGACCGAAGCGGCCCGGAGCCTTCGTTACGGAGAGGTCTTATTTCTTCGCTTGCCAAGGTCAAGGCTGCGTTGCTGCGCGCGCTTGATGGTCTCCTTGTCCCAGTGTCCCAGTGTCCCAGTGTCCCAGTGTGGTTAAGGATTGTGTCGAGAGCATCGCGACAGGCGGGAGGCAACCTGAATCAGCCGCATGCGCCAGCCGGCAACCCGGCACGAACTCCCCACGTCCGAGCGCGGCCTTGATTGCGCCCTTGTCCGGCGCCGGATCCGGCGGCACCGGGTTAGGCAGTTGCAGGAACTCTGTTGGTAGCACGGTCGCAACATCGATCACGATAGAGACAGGGTTAGCCCGCGCGGTGAGCGTGCTGGTAAACCCATCGAGCTTTTTGAGGCCAGCGGCGGCCAGCACGCTGATGCGTACCCTCCAGCCGTTCGCGTTGACGTGCTATGCGATCCTTTCGTGCGCCGAGCCGTTTCACTTCGGCGGCAGCAGCCAGCTCGGCGGCTTCGAAGGCAGCGAGCACGGATGCGGTGCGGTCGATCTTCTCCCTCGTGCCAGCAATGGCCGCGTTTAGATCACGCTCCAGTTCGGCGCGAAGTTCAGGCGAGAGGTCTTCGTCGTCCATTGCCTCCAGCGTGCTCTCGATCAGATCGATCTCCGCAACACAGTCGTACAGCGAATGCGCGAAGGCGGCGCACATGCGCCACCCCCTTTGCAATGGCTGATGTAGACCGTGATGGCTTATTGACCGCTTCATTGCAGAAGCACGGTCAGAAGAATTGTTTAGTGATTACAAGAAATCCGCCGATGATGGAACGGCCAAAAACTTCACCACACTGACCGAGGGCACTTAGCCAAGGCTATTTCTGGTTTCGGCAACTCCGAAGGCGGGATCATCGTTTGGAGTGTCACCTGCCAACACGATACCGTTGTCGGCGACGTGCCTACGGGCAAGGTCCCAATCTCAAATCCGAAACGGTTCGTTAGCTGGTTGGAAGGCGCAGTTTCCGGCTGTACTTTGCCGCCGCACAGCGGAGTTCGTCACCACGCAGTAGAACAGGCATCCGGCGGGAAAGGGTTTGCAATCACGTATGTGCCCAAAAGCACCCTCGCTCCCCATCAATGCATCATCGAGCCTTATCGGTACCGATACTATTTGCGAGCGGGTTCAAATTTTGAGCAAGTCCCGCATGGAGTCTTGGCGGGGATGTTTGGGCAGCATCCCGCGCCCAGCGTGTTTCACATGTGGGGTTTGGGCGGGAGCATCACCGCGCCCCATGTTGAACCGGGGGAAACGCCGCACGCGTGGCTTCAAATCATGGTCGTCAATAACGGTGTGGTGATGGCCCGCGATGTCTATGTCAACTTTCGGATGGCTGGCCCAGGCGTGGACGGCTTCTGGAGCTTGCGAGAGCCACCGTCGAGATGGCAGTTAACGGAGTCTATCGGAGGGTGGCACGCGGTCGCTGACGACAGGTTTAGGCTTGCTCCTTCGGCCTGTATTCCTGTGCTCAGCCCGATGCTCTATCTAAAGCCGCCGTTCGTCCAAGATCTCTGGTACGAGATCACATTGGGTTGCTCCGGCTCCCCCGTACATATGTTTGAGCACTGTACCGCATACGAGGGTTGATGAAGCCTATCGCTGCTTCATGGATAGTGATCGCGGCAAGCAGGCCGGATTTATCTTGGCGCAATCAATCTTTGGTATCGGGGACGAACCTAATTTTAAGGGAGCCGAGGAATGATGCCTGTCTCAATCGGCTTTCGGACGGCTTTCGCGCCATCCAGGTGACTTTTACTTAACTCTCTAAACCTCGCATCTATTGGTCGGGGCGGCGAGATTCGAACTCACGACCCCCTGCGCCCAAGGCAGGTGCGCTACCAGGCTGCGCTACGCCCCGACATTTGCTGGTCCCTCCATTCTAGACCACTTCCGATGCAAGCATCCGCTCCGAAATCGCTCTCAGCCTCAAAACGTATCAAAACCCGGCTCGCTGTATCTTTACCGTATCAAAACCCTTTGCTCGCTGGCATGCCGATTGATCTTTTCCAAAGCCTCCCCCTTCATCTGAGAGTACTTCTTGAAGACCTTCGCATCGCCTTGAGGAAGCATCTGGGTAACCCACTTGTCCGCCACGCCCCCGGCGCTCAGCCGGGTAGCGTACGTGGAGCGGAGATCGTAAATTCGAAAATATGGGACTTTCGCGCCTTTCAGGGTCTTGTGCCAAGTCGTCTAAAAGTCGTCTGGTGCTCTGATTCGTTCTTGTCACTCGGAAAAAGCCATCGGCGTGAGCGGGACTTCCGCGACGCCGTTTGCCGTCTTCGAGTCCGGAATCCAAACCTTCGCGTTTCCAGATCCACTTGATCCTTCTTCATGGCGGCCAATTCTTTATAGACTCTCAATCTCAGTAATGATACGGACAACGTTCCGGAGATAATCCGGAGCGTGGAACTCGATCATTTGCTGTTCCGGCCATGTGACGTGATGCGGCCGAAACAGACCTCGGACCGAGACCGGAAACTCAACCCCCAAGCATGGATTGGCCGGTATCAGCTTCTTGCGAACGGCCACATTGAGCGCTCGCCGCAGTACCCGGAACTCTTGGTGCACTGTCGTTGCTTTCAAAAGCCCCAACTCCCGGATTCCCTCTTTGGTTTGCACACGCGCCCGCTTCTTGGACGGCCAACGCAGGTAATCCTCGATATGGTAGGCGGTCACATCAATCAGCCGCCATCTTCCGAAGACCGCCTGCAGATGCTTCATTGCCCGTTCATTCGCCTCGTGTGCCTTCGCGGCACGAATCGGTGGCTTGGAGTAATTTTCCATGAACGCTGCCACCCAACAGTTAGACGTGTCGAGGTGATGTCTCTGCCGCGGTCAAGAGTGGGCATAGTATTGGGCATAGCCGCTCTCGCGTTGAGCCGCCAGCCGTACGTTGATAATCGATGCCGCACAGTGCGCCTGTCTCATTGACTCCCGAATGGCAATGACCGCCAGGAACCCCGAGAAGCCAGTCTGTTGAGAACTGCGTTTTCTATCGCCCGAGGTCGGCGAGCCGGAGTACTGAGTTCGGAGAGGGTTTGCCTTAGATTCCGTATGCCGCAATTCTGTCCTTTATGACAGAGCGCGGCAGGTCCGGACCGGGCGGATACTGGGGCGTTCGTCGGATTGATCGCGCGCAACACGCCTGCATCGGTGGGTGCATCAGGCA
This sequence comes from Bryobacterales bacterium, assembly GCA_038200305.1. Classification (GTDB taxonomy): domain Bacteria; phylum Acidobacteriota; class Terriglobia; order Bryobacterales; family Bryobacteraceae; genus JANXXV01. Next base: position 35,636 of record JBBPYD010000228.1, on the reverse strand, counting down.
CCCTGCATACCGGAGTCAGTTCTCACGCCTGAGCGCCGAAAACAGAAAACGAATTTCGGAATCGACCTCCGCCGGGTCCGCTACGGTCTCCGCGATCTCTCTTAGAAAGAGGACTCGATAACGTTTGCGAAGACGGTGGATCGTAACTTTTAGGCGTCCTTCAGTCGCTCCCATGCCGCGCGCAAGTTCGGCGTAGGGAATTTCGGCCTGGCCGAGGAGGAAAACCTTCAGCTTTTCGAAATCGTCAAGGCTGCTGTGCTGGACGAACTCGTCCCTGAGGCAGGAGACCACCCGGTCGAGCAACACAACGGCCCAGCCGCGTTCGAAGATATGTTCCGGCGTTTTGTTGTCGAGCGGCTCGAACCGATATTGTTGCTCGCCGCAGGCGACTTCAAACGGCAGAACTGCGCCCGCACCGCGTTTCTGCGCCCGCGCACGGTCCGCCTGATCGGCGAGGAAGAATTTGCACGAGTTCAGTAGGAATGACCGGAATCGCCCGCGGTTGGGATCGGCCCGGTCCAGGTATCGTCCTTCGAGGATGCGGACGAAGAAGTCCTGCGTGAGATCCTGGGCGTCTTGCTCCGGGTAGCCGCGCCGGCGCACGTACGCGTAAACGGGATACCAGTAGCGCTCGCACAGGCGCGCCAGGGCGTCACGGCGATCCTGATCCGCCGGATTGCCCGCTGCGACCACGAGTGTCCAACTCGTGGTGGGAAATTCGTTGCGTCCCGCAAGTGGAAGGAAACTCATGAAGGGAAGTTACAGGCGGGCATACTCGGTTTTCGCTTGCTTGAGAAGCGGAATGTCGGGATCGGCGACTTTCCAGAGACTCAGAAACCCGCTGTAGACGGCCTTGGCTTTCGCCTTTTCGCCGGAATCGCGAAGGGCGCGAGCCAGTTGCAGGCGGGCGGCCGGACCGATAGGGTCGGCCAGCAGGAGTCCGGGATGGTCGAGCATTCTCTGGAACTCCGCGGCGGCTTCGCGGGGTTTGTGGAGTTGCTGGTAGGCCAGACCGCGGACATAGGTAGGGTACATCGCGCCGTAGCGTACGTAACAGCTAACTCCCGTTTGTGCGAGTTCATAAGCTTTGGACACGGTCAGGAGTTCGATGGCTTTTGCTGGGCTGCCTTGACTCACGGCGAGCAGGGCGCGCAGCGCCGGCGAGTAGCTGAAGTGAACGCAGGTATCTTCCGGGTACTGCTCTCCCAGGCGCGTGACAATCGCCAGGGCTGACGATGAATTCCCGGAAAGGGCGAGCGCAAAGGCCGGACCAAAGTCCACATCCCGGCCGCTTACCAGTTGCCCCGCGGCGAAAGAGTGCCGCGAGGACTCGTCCGGATACCCGTAGAGCGCCTCCGTCACGGCGGCCGCTCCCTCGAAGACTGCGGCGCGCTGCGCAAGGTGGGCCTGACGAGCCAGAGTAACCGCCTGAATGGAAGCTTGCCTGGACTGCTGCAATCGGCCTTCGTAAGCGGATACCAGAGATTCGTAATACTCGAAATCGCCAGAAGGAATATCCGAGGCCAGTTGCGCGCCCGCCTTGTCCATTGCGCTTCGGTCCCTATTCAGGAAGGCTGCGAAGAATAGCGTCGCGAAGGGGTCCTTGGTAGGGAGTTTTCGCTGAGCGGCGCGCTGCATGGTGGCCTTCACTTCTTCCGTCCGGTTGAGAGAAAGATACGCCAGGGCGATATTGTTATAGCCGATCGTGAAGTCCGGGTTCATGGCAATGGCCTTTTCTCCCTCTTTGATCGCTTTTTCGTACTGAGCTGTGCCTGCGGAGATCAATCCAGGCAGAAAACCGTGAGGCGTCAGCTCCTGTGGGTATTTCTCAATCCATGAATCGCAAACCTGGCGGCAGAGCTCGAAATTTCGTAACACGTCCCGGTCATAGTTGTAGGTGATGAAGAAGTTCTCTCTGTCACTCACGGCACCGCGCAGACTGTAGGCCTGGCGGATGTTCTCCATGGCCAAAGTTTGTTCACCGGAATCAGCGTAGCTCCGCCCCAGCCAGGCGTACGCCAGGGCAAATTCGGGGTCGAGTTCGATCGCTCTTTGGAAAAGCAGCAAGCCACCGGCAGGGCTTTCATAGTAGCGCTGCCGTGCCGCGCTGAAGGACTTCAGCGCCTCGACAGAGGACGTGGTGGCTGCATCCAGCGGAACCACAGTCCCTTGCAGGGCAGTGAAGGACGCAGCCGATTTCGACTGGAGCCGTATGGTGAGCCGGCGTAGTTGTTTGAGGACATCTTCCTTGCCGGCAGCCCGCGATTGTTCCTGGTCCACCAGACTTCCGTCGGTACAGTTGCGGACGCGAATGGTAAGTAAATAGCCGGGACCGGCGTTGGACAGCGAGCTTTCGATGAACGCGGCGCTCGCGGTGCGCTGGCAGATCTCGCGTGCGATTTCCGGAGTCACACGGGTCTGGGCAGTTCTGCGCATCTCGCTCAAGGTTTCTGAGACGCGCCCCTCCGGTAGCACCTTCAAGTTCGCGGAGCGTTGGAGTTCAAAACTGATGCTCTGACGAACGAGGCTGTCAAAAGACGGGTCGCCGGTGTCATTGGCGAGGTCGCTCAGAACGATCGTGCTGGTGATTTTTGATTGCGGTTTGGTACTCCTCCGAACGCGCCCGGTCCGGCGAGAAGGACCGGCGAGCACCGGTTCACCCTTCACGTGGCGTTCGATATCGGCCGCCAGTTCCGATGGCGAGGCGTAGCGCTGCGGTGGAGATTTTTCCAGCGCCTTTCCGACGATCCGATTCAAGTCGCCGCACAGGAGCTTTCGAAGGGTGACGATGTCGGTTCCCCGGCGCGCGGCGATCTCGTCGGTGTCAGGCCCGAGGCCGCCGAGCCTCTGAACCAGCGAGGGCGCTTCTTCTTCACGGATAATCCGGAGCATCTCGGCGAAGCCGGCCTTCCGCAACAATGCGCCATCGAAAGGGACGGCTCCGATCAACATTTCGTAAAGAAGGACCCCCAGCGAGTAAACATCGGTAGCCGCGCCGATTTCACCGGCGACGGTGTCCGCCTGTTCGGGACTGGCATACTCCGGCGTTCCCACCATCTGGCCAAATTGCGTGGCAAACGTGTTCCCGGCATCGGCTGTGTCTGTGGCTCTGGCGATCCCGAAGTCGATCACCTTCGGAACCGGCTTACCGTCTTCGACCGCAACCAGTACATTCGAAGGTTTGAGATCGCGGTGAACGATCCCCTTATTATGAGCGTGCTGGACTGCGCGGCAGACCGGGAGGAACAGTTCGAGCCGCTGCGCCGTCGTCAGTCGATACCGGTCGCAATAAATCGTGATGCAGGCGCCCTCAATGTAGTCCATCACGAAGAACGGCCGGCCCCGCCAGGAGGCCCCTGCATCGAGGATCCGGGCGATGCCGGAATGCTCCATGCGCGCCAGAGCCTGGCGTTCATGATTGAATCGGGCCAGCACCTGCTTCGTGTCCATGCCCAGCTTTACCACCTTCAGAGCTACGCGCCGGCGGATCGGTTCGGTCTGCTCGGCGAGGTAGACCGTCCCCACGCCTCCTTCGCCGAGGACTGTCAGGATGCGATAGGGGCCGAAGTTGTCCCGCTCGGCCGTTTCCCGTGTAGGTGTGGTTAAGGTTCGAGTTCCCGGTTCGCGGAATGTGAAACCTGGGCCGACCGCGCCAGCGAGCAGACAGACGGGGCACAAGGCCGCGGGATCTCCGGCCCTCAACTCGGTGTTGCACTGCGGACACATCGTCATACTGCCAGGGCGAACGTCCAATCTTACCGTGTAACTTTACGCCCGCGTTTTCCTTATCACAGGCGAGAGGAACAAATATGAACAAGATTCACATTGTTATTTTGGCGCTCGCCGGCAGCCTTGGTATTCAAGCAAACGCCGCCACAATCGCCGTCACCTACAGCTTCGATGGAGGGCCGGTCGGGCCCGAGGTTCCATCTGGTACGACTTTGACCGTTGACCATTTTTCAACCGGTTCTGTTCTCTCGGGTAACCCGAGTCTGAACGCGATCTGGAATCCCGTTACGTACTTGAGCCATGACGTAATTGATTTGACTACTGGACTGCTCAACGGAGCCTTCATCATGACATTTGTCGATGGCAACACGCTATCGGGAAAGCTGTTCGCAGACCTTTCCCAGGCATTCGCGAACGGCACGGGCCCTACCCCGCAGACGTTCACTTTCACCGGCGGAACAGGCGAATTTGCCGGAGCCACTGGATCGTTTTCGGGCAGCGGAGGTCTGGTAGGAAACGGATTTACGATTTCGGGGACGGAATAATCAACGCTCCGGCGATTACTCCTGAACCGGCATCGGCCGCGCTGCTCCTTGGCGGGTTGGCCGTTATACTTGTCGCGCGCCGGTCGAAGGTGAAGAAATTCTCGGACACACGCATCGACCTGGAAGTTCATCAATCGTGACATAACTTCGCCACCTTGGGGAGATTTCGCTGCATCTGAAAACACCGACCTCTGCGGGGAGAGCGGCGGGGCGACGCCGCTTCTCGACGCAGACCTTCCCGATGGACTCTGGCGACGTGACTCGGAACGGCACAATCACGCTCCATTCTTTTGCAAGCCACGTCAATCGGGGTTAGCCGTCAACCTTTGGGGAATGAGCGGCCTCTACGAGGAAAACCGCCCCGACGAAAAACTCGCGCCACCGGTGTGAGAATTAGTGGCTCAGGAATCGCGTTATCTTTACGCTCTAAAGTAATCGGCCGAAAGGGAATTCGTAGGCCCCCGCAACGGTTTGGGTCGACCAGAAAGTCAGTTCTAACGCAGCTGGGCCAGCACGAACAGCGGATTGGACACTCGCCGATGTTTCGCGTCCACGCCGTCCGCTCGCTTGGCCAGCGTCTCAACCGATGGTATATCTTTAACTTGTTGCGATTCGGAACGTCAGAGCCGGCTGCAGCGATGGTTATATCCTGACCCGTAAGGGGGCTACAAGACCGGACCTTCACTGGCGAATCAAATCCAGTTACGCAGGCCGGGCGGAACGTGTCAACGACAATGGGACAGGCGGTGTAATGGTTTAACGAGTATTTTCCTTGTTGGGCGCTTCATCCAGATAGCGTCGGGCAAGGAAGGATGTTGCGGTGGCCGCTTGACGAATCGCTCCGGATGCTTTCGATAGGCGGCATCGAGCACGGATTGCCGCTGCAAGAAAACCTGAGGGCTGGTGATACTAAACACGCTGCCATTTCGCGATGTGAGCGGAGGGAAACACAAAACATTCTTCAACGAAACTGACAAAATGAATCGGATGAACGCTGGCGTAAGGATTCGCATTACATTGACACACATCTTGTTGGGGGTAACGGTCGTAACTTGAAATCGCACCTTCTACTGACTGGCTCAACCGGCACGATTGGACGTCTTTGGCTACCGTTGCTACTTGCGGCCGACGAGTCACGCCACATTACGGTTTTGGTTCGCAACCCGGACCATGTGTTGGAACATCCTCGGGTCAGGATGGTAACCGGCGATCTGCGAACCCAACGATTGGGTCTCGATCGTGCTAGGTGGGATTCGTTGGCGAACACGATCACCGAGATTGTGCATTGCGCCGCCGACATCCGATTCACCCGCACGATTGAAGACGCGCGCGCTGTCAACACGGTTGGTACCCGCACGATACTCAGCCTTGCGCGGGAGGCGAGAAGGCTGAAACGCTTCGCACACCTGAGCACGGCATACGTAATGGGTAGAGATCAGGGCGAACTTCCAGAGTCTCAGTATCGCAATGCCAACGGCTTCGTCAACACTTATGAGCAGGCCAAGTATGAAGCCGAAGGAGAGGCGTTTGCCACCATGCCGGACATTCCAATCGCTGTGTTTCGTCTCAGCTCAGTTTCCGGAACACAGACCAATTATTTCCACCAGGCTCTTCGGCTGATTCCGCGCAATCCACTCCCGCTCATGCCGGGTGTCGCGGATTACCGGATCGATTTAATCTCCGAAGCGTGGGCCGCCGCCACGCTTTCGCGTCTTTTCGAGCGGCACTTTCGCGCTGGCGCGGTGTATCACGTCTGTGCCGGTCCAACGGTGTCGATTCCGGTCGGCAATCTGGTGCAGTTGGCGTTCGCTGCTATGGGCGTCGAGCGGCCCCCGGCGATGGTGCCTCTGAAAGACTTCGAGCGGTTTGCCGCGCACTTCCTGAGTAATGGAGAGCGCGAGCCGGTCAAAGCGATTCTCCGGTCGGTTTCATCGTTCCTGCCGCATCTGGCGCTTGACCAGACGTTTCAGAACGCCGCCACGATGGCACTCCTCAAGAACGACAACGTTGCTCCCTGCGACAGCTCTGAGGTTGTGCGCGGCGTACTCGCTCGCCTTAACGGGCATCCCGATACCAGCGAGCCAGTCGATACGGTGAAACTCCCGCCCAATAAAGGACCTGCAGTGTGATCCAGAGTGCCCATACTCTGCCATAGCGTGACCCCGTGAACCGGCGCGCGGATGTGAAGATCCGGGTTTCAAGATGAACGAACCTGCCATGCCGCTTCATGCGCCGGACCAGGTCCAAATCTTCAAAGAGCGGGTAAGGGCGGCATCCACCGATAGCGTCATAAACAGACCGCCTGATGAAAATACCCGCATCACCGTAGCTCAATCCAAGCCATCGCAGGTAGGGATAAATCGCGGTCATCTGCCCCGCGGAATAGTGTTCGCCTTCAAAGACCAGCGAAAAGTTACCGCCGGCTGTGGAGCCGCTTTCCAGCGCCTTCCCAATCGCTTCCAGCGCTCCGGGTTCTGGGCGGGTATCGGCGTGAACGAACCACAGGACATCGCCCTTTGCCTCAGCCGCCGCAGTTCGAAGCTGGCAGCCACGGCCGCGTTGACATGTCACTGCGCGAACTCCCAGTTCCGCCGCAATGGCTGTGGTGCGGTCTTCGCTACCTCCGTCGGCGATCAGGATCTCCTTCTCGCCCGGCAACGCCTGCAGTGTTTGGAGGGTTCCGGCGATCACTGCCTCTTCGTTCAGCGTTGGCACAACAATGCTTACCATGTCACTCTAAAGCTTTCAGGATGCCTGTCGTAAATGCTCCGGCCCCTTCTCATATTATTTGCTAAAGCTCCCATCCCAGGGCGAGTAAAAACTCGGCTTTGCCCGCCGCTGACACCCGTTGAGGCCGCCGATCTGCACTCGGCGCTTGTGATGGATACGGGCGACATGCTGATGGCGTTGGGTAGCTCCGTCGATATGGAACTGTCAACGGATGTTCCGACAGACGCATGGCCCGGGCTCGCGATGACCAGATCGATACAAATCGAAGGCTACCTCGGAACGCGTTTGTTCCACGCGCTGGAGCAGGGACTTTCCGCCGGCCGCAAAATCGTAATGGTGCTTGGAAGCGATTCTACGGGCTTGCCGCCCGCGCATGTCAAGGAACTGCTTCGATCCACCGCGGACGTGACCCTTGGTCCAACACCGGATGGCGGTTTTTTTTCCATCGCCTGCCGCGCAGTTCGCCGGGAAATGTTCGCGGGGGTCCGCTGGTCGAGCGAATGTACGCTGGCTGATGTGGTCCGCCAGGCGTCGTCGTGCGGCTTAACCGTTACCCTCGGTCCTTCATGGTTTGACGTTGATGTGGAGGCGGACGTGCTTCGCCTGCTGGACATGCCCGGCTTACAGCAAAACACGTCCATTTGGGCGCGGAGGTATCGAGAGCGATGAGACGGCTTTCTCCAGCAGCGTGTTCCGCGAACCGTCGAAAATTAAGGATCCACGCTGGTTCTCGGCGCCCCGAGTATTGAAGTGATAGCGCGAAACCTCCGCGCCTGTTTTCAAGCTGTGCGATCCCTGAAGAATGCTGACGAAATCCGCCCCATACACGGTCAGCTCATTCTGCTCGCGTACCAGGGCAGGCCGCCAAGGCCCGCAAGACCGCCTTGCGCGAACACAACCGTAGGGATTCCATTGGCGTTTGAGCCAGCGGGCGAACCGAAGCCGCCGGCACTTCGTTGATCGCCGTTGGCAAGCAGGTGCCGTAACGATGGACACCGAGCCGCGCTTCACCAGTTGTGGTCCAAACGTGTGCAGGTACCCGGCGGTTCTGTTGGTTGTGCGTTCAGGGTTGGGCAACGTGAACCCCGGAATGTACGGATGCCTCCAGATTGCGCAGAAGTTGACGCCCGCCGCTCGGAAGATCTTGGATGGCCCGTTGGTTAACCACTGTCCACGCCACCGCAGACTCCACGTCAGTCAGCGGGGTCGTTTCCGTTACTATCACACTCTCGCTCTGGCCCTTTAGCGGCAGAGTCAGATCAATTCGAATTTCATCCCCGGAAGAACAATCAGCCCAAGCCGCCTCACCTCCTCGAAAGACGAATGGGATGCAAGCACTTCGTAGGTGCCGGAACGCAGCCCTGGATCTGGTACGCGCCACCTCACGGGTTTCCACAATAGCGCCTTGAATAGCTCCGCCGCTGGATTCCCGCACGGAACCAGAGATCATTGCGCCGGGCGTGTCAGCGAACAGTGACCCCGCGCACAAGGCGAGCAAAGCGCACCAGTAAAGTTTTCGCGCCATGAGTCTTGAGTGTAAGGAAATCCAGAATCCTTACACTTAAAGGATGTGGAGCAGGCGGCGCGAACAAGGATGAGCAGAATGCTTGGGCTATTGGGCTGCCTATCCGTTGGCATTTCGGTCAACGGTCAGGATCTCGATCATGCGAAGTGGACGGCCATCCTTCAGAAGTACGTAACGGCGCAGTCCCGCGTGAATTACGCAGAACTGAAATTGGAGGGGACCGGTGGCCTGGATAGCTATCTCGACGACATCGGAAGGCCGTGGCCGGAGAGCATGGACGCGGACGCCACCAAAGCGGCGTTGATCGACGCCTACAACGCCCTGACTGTACGTTGGATCGTCTCGAATTTCCCGGTAGCCAGCATCTGGAGAACTCAGGGTCCGTTTCGCGTCGCGCGGCACAAGGTGAACGGGAAGGTCGAGTCGCTCGACAGCATCGAAACCCGTCTCCGGAATATGGGCGACCCTCGCATCCATGGCGCACTGGTGTGTGCGGCCCGAAGTTGCCCGCCTCTCCGGCGCGAGGCCTACACGAAGCCGGCGCTGAATGATCAGTTAGACGACAACTTCCGTTCCTGGCTTGCCGAGCCATCTCGTAATCAGTTTCTGCCGGATAGGCAGTTGGCGAAGGTGAGCAAGATATTCCAGTGGTACGCGGGGGATTTCCAGAAGATCGGCGGCGTGAAGGCGGTTCTCGAAAGATTTGCGCCGCCGCACTCCTTCGCGATCTCGAACAAACTGGAATACCAGAAATACAACTGGGGTCTGAACGACAGCGGTTTGGTGGGGGCTTCGTATTCCGGATTCGACTTCTACATCGACTATGTCCGCAACGGATACCTGCGATCCGATATCGAGGGTTGGTTCCTTGGGCATGGCAAGCGTTACAACGTCAACCCGTTGATCTTCGGCAGCATTTATGTGGGAGCGATTCCGTTCTTTTCGCTATCGATCGGGTGGCTGGTTCGCAATCTGCGGCACGGACAGCCGGTTGTCGCGCCTCTGTTTTCCGCGGCTTTCTTTTTTGTCTCCGCGTACCTTTATCTGCTCGTCGCGGGCCAGAACATTCCTGTTTGGGTTTACATCTTCATCGCGGGTATTATCGCGCTAGGCGTCTGGTCTACGGTTCGCAAGGTTCGGAGCCAAGTGGGCCGGGGAGCCGCATGACCACGGATTACGACATGGTCGTGATTGGCGGGGGAGCGGCGGGCCTGACCGCCGCCGGCATGTCGGCCGTCCTGGGGGCCAGGACGGCTCTCATTTCCGAGAATAGGTTAGGCGGCGATTGCACATGGCAGGGCTGCGTTCCCAGCAAGAGCCTGCTCAAGGCAGCCAAGGTTGCGCATGAGATGCGCTCGGCGGCGAAGTACGGGCTAACTCCGTCGGATGCAACGCATGAATGGCCGCGGATTATCGGACGCGTGCACGCGATTCGCGAACATGTGTACGAGGATGCGGACGCGCCACCGAACATGGAAAAGCTGGGCGTCGAAGTGATCGCCGCGCAGGCTCGCTTCGTAAATCACAACTCAGTCGAGATCACCTCGACGCAGAGGTCGCCCGTGCGCATTGTTACATCGCGCTATTTCATCGTCGCGACGGGGAGCAGGCCCCAGATCCCCGAGAATGCAGGTATGGCGCATGTGCCGGTCCTGACGAACGAGACCCTGTTCGAACTCAAGGAAAGGCCCCAGCGTTTGCTGGTATTGGGAGCGGGACCGGTCGGCGTCGAGATGGCCCAGGCTTTTCAACGGCTTGGTTCCAGCGTGACGGTTGTTGGCCGCTCCGCCAGGATTCTCGGCCGCGATGATGCGGAACTCGCTCGAATGCTGCAACAGAGCTTACAAAGCGAAGGTTTGCGCATACTTCTCGGTCAAGAGATCGAACGCATAGAATCCGGCCTGGCCCATCTGAAGAGCGGAACAACGATTCCCGTGGACGCCGTGCTGGCTGCTGTTGGCAGACGGCCAAACATGGAAGCGCTTAACCTAAATGCCATAGGCGTTAATACAGCAGAGAAGGGCATCGTGGTTGACCGGCATTGCCGGACGAACGTGAAGAACATCTTCGCGTGCGGTGACGTCACGGGCAAATATCTCTTCACGCACATGGCCGAACACACCGCAAAAGTTGCAGTGATGAACGCCGTTCTGCGAGTCCCTTCGTCGGTCGACGAGAACCGCGTTTCCTGGTGTACCTTCACCGATCCGGAACTGGCGCACGCCGGACTAGGCGAAGAGGAGCTTCGAAGGCGCGGGAAGAAATTTCAGGTTTACCGGTTTCCGTTTTCCAAGCTCGATCGGGCTGTCACCGAGTCGGAATCCACCGGCCTCGTCAAAGTGTTTGCTAATGCCCGAGGCAAAGTCCTCGGAGCTTCGATACTCGGCGCGAACGCCGGCGAGATGATCGCCGAATATGCGCTGGCAATCAAGGCGAAGTCCGGTCTGGGAACGATCTCCTCTACGATTCATCCGTACCCTACGTATGCGCTGGGAAACCGGAGAGCCGCGGATATCTTCGCCAACAGTGTTTTGACGCCTTCGCGAGTAGTCTGGATCAGACGCATCTTCCGGCTTCGCGGCAGCACACAAGGTATCGTGAACCTGCAGCAGCCCACAGATTAGAAGGATTATTTCAAGAATGGTGAGGATAATTGTTTTCGATGTGAATGAAACGCTGCTGGACGTGCAGACCCTCAGTCCGTACTTCGAGTACAAGTTCGGGGATAAGAATCTCGTTGCGGGAGTGGTTTCCGCTCCTGTTTCTACATTCCGAAGCCGCCACTCTTTGCCGGCCCGTATTTCGATTTCGGCACGCTCGATATAATTGGCGCTAGCCGGTCGCTGCCGGTAGCGGAGATCCAAAAAAGAAAATCCTCGAAGCCCTCGTCCATCTGCCGCCTCATCCCGAAGTGAAGCAGGCTCTCGGTGTCTTGAAGAACGCGGGCTTTCGAATGGTTACGCTAACCAACTCCAGCCAGAAAGCCGTTGAGCAGCAGGTCCATAACGCCGGCCTGCCGGAGTTCTTCGAAAAGAACTTTTCGGTTGATGCGATCAAGCGTTACAAGCCCGCGCCAAAAACGAACCGCATGGTTGCCGCCGCACTCAGCGCGGAGTCCGGGCAGCTCCGCCTGGTAGCCGCGCATGGCTGGGACATTCTGGGCGCGATGCGGGCTGGTTGCTCCGCGGCATTCGTCGCGCGAAAAGGCCAGAGCTTGTTTCCCCTGGTAGAACCGCCGGATGTGATTGGTCCCGACCTCAGGCCGTAGCCGAACAAAATCATACATCGCGAAAAGGGCTAGCTGCGAATTACTCATGCTTTACGAGTAGTTTCAACAGAGTGTCGTGGAATGAAGGCGGCGCTTCGGAACAATAGAGCGCGGATTGCTGCGGCGGCATCAAGGGGTCAGCGAGCAGGTACGGCTTCCGCTGATCGCCGGGTCCGGTAACTGTGTCGTCCCGGCGCTGCTCGATGCGCACGTGGAGCCGGTCGCATCGAAAGCCATGAGGCGAAATGACGTATCCGACCGCCAGGGTGTCGAAAGGGTTGAAGCCGTCGGCGGCAAGGTTGTTCTTCCAATACGCGAGCCAATCCTCCGCGGCATCGAGCACCCATGCGAGTGACGAATCGGACGATCGAAGGTTGACCAAATCCGGGCCGCGCATCCATACCTTGGACGAGATCTCCCATGGCGCCAGCACCAGGGGAACGCGTGAATCCAGCAGGACCTGAAAACCCGGCGCATCCAATTCAAAATTGAAATCGCGGAACGCCGGCGCGCGTGGCGAAGTCGAAAATCTCAGGTTTGGCCGTCTGCCAGCCACTGCAACGATCTTCTCGACGCGATTTCGAAGCTCCGGATGATTACGTAAAACCGTTGCTACGTTGGTCGCCGGTCCCAACATCAGGATCACCATTTTTTCTCGGCGCAGCGCGGAGGCCAACGCTCGGGAAGCGTCTGTTTCCACTCCGAAATCGTTCGCGGACGCGGCTCCGCTCACTACCTCTAGTCCTGCTGGCCCGAAGTCGCGGATCAGATGCTGCGCGATGGGAAAGGCTTCGCTAAGGGGAGCGTTTCCGAAAACGACGCTGACGCCGCGAACCGTAAGTGCCGATGAATGAAACGCCTGAATCAGCGCGAAGCCGTCGTCCACTTCATGACCACCGCGAGCAACGGAGGGATCGGTGTCGATCCAGACCGGAACCGTTGCGGAAGCCAGGGCCTCCGCAACCAGCATCAGGAGCAAGGCTCTCATGCCGCACGGCTTTTCAAAACCAAGGTCTGCGATAACTGCAAGAGTTCCGTTTTGCGCTGCAGGCCGAACTTTACCGGAAGCTGAGCGACGCCGATCAACCGGCGCATGATTTCAACCCCCGCGAACTGCAGTGCCAGACTACGGTCCACCGGAGCAAGTTCGGCGTAGCGGGAGTAAAGGCCGTCAATCGATGCTTGCGATTGCCGCGCGAAGTATAGGTGAGCGGTCATGACTCCCAGATCCCATTCCGGCGGCCCATAGAAACAGAACTCCGGGTCGATCACGTACAAGCTTTGCCGGGCTCTCAGCCAGCTTCCGGGGAAGTAGTCCCCGTGGATGAGGCAAACGCCGCGCGATGCATCCAGGTATCGCTCACCAAGTGTGCCAACCCTGCCGCAGTACTCCGGGTCATTTAGCAAATGGAGCGCCGGTACGGAGAGTCCCGGCGTGATCGCATCCAGATCCAGTCCGTTATCTTTGCGTAGCGGAAGCGCAAAGATGTGCTCGTGATTCAGGACGCGCATCTCGATGTTGGAGAATGCGTCAGCAAGCACCGGGGCTCGAAATGAGGTGTGGAGTGCAATGAGGAAATTGATCAGATGGTTGAGCTCCGCCTCTTCCGGCCGCCCTCCGCCTTCCGAGTACACGAAGGTGAAATCCTTGGCCTCGCCGAGGTCTTCCAACATCAGCAGCCGCTCTTCGGAGTCGAAGTCCAGGAGCCTTGGCAAATACTTCGCGGCCGTTTGCCGCAGATTGACTTCCCGGTAGAAGCGAGCCTCCATCAGTGCCCGATTCCAAGGCGCGGCAACGCTTGGATACTTCTCCACCCACGGTCTCGCTTGCTTCAGAATGAACGTGCGCCGCGATGTTTCGACCCGCAACACACAGTTCATATTGCCTTCGCCGGCGCGAGCGGCTCTCTCGACAGCTTCATTTGGGGCCAACCAATCCATTGAGGCAAGGTACACCCCGATTGCCGCAACGTCGGCCGTCAGGAAAAATCTCCCCGGAAAGACCGATGTCATTTCTTGCGCCGTAGTTTCTCGCCTTCGCTCTCGTGGGATGACCAGCTCTGGCCGCGATTCAATCCCAAGTCCTGCTGTTGCGCTGGTGACGAATCTTTCGGCGGAAGTCCCGCCCGCATCCGAACGTCCCGCCACAGGAGTTGCGCATCGCGGAGCAGGTGTCCCGGCGCTTCATAGCCGTATGCCCGGTACTTCCCGGAAGGAACCTTTCCTTTGCCCTGTACGAAACCGGCGAAGTCATCGGTCCAGCGATCGAACGTCTCCAGCACGTCTTTCTCTCGAATCATGTCCTCGGCTTGGTTGTCGCTGTATTTCTTACCTTTCCCGAATTCGCAATATGACCATAGCTGATCGGGCACCTCCACACCGCCGTAACGGCATTGCCAGACGAGCGGCGCGTAGCTTTCCCGCATGTCTTGAAAGGGCTCTTGGGAAGGATCGAAATAGGCCTTGTGCTGAAAAATTCTGGGACGCCCGGCTGCATCCAGTTCATCGCCTCCGCCGTCGCCATAGCAAAAAAACGCCGCCGTACGTCCTTCCAGGTGATTCAGGCTTAATGCGTCCCATCCGGGATCGTGCTCAAGTGCCATAGCTTTCTCGGGATCTTTGCGTGCAATCAGATCTTCCCGCGGATTCCCGCCATTCATACACACCAACCGGTCGAACATCAGCTTCAGGTTGCTCGATGGCCCATACCAGTTCACCGGCCCGATGATTGCCCACGCATCCGCCAAGTCCAGCCGCGCATACCCTGGACAGTTGTACTGCCGCCTATCCGATCCGGACATCAGCGGCACCCGGAAGGCCGTTCCTCCAGCGGTAACTTGCCGCTATTATCATTCGGCTTCATATTCACCTTGTGAATGACACTAAGCTTCGCGTCTGATCCGTTTGAGCAAGCGCTGCTCCAGATCTGCCGGCACAGATCCGGACTCCACCTCAGCCATAAATCCGTGCGCAATCTTCCGGATTGTGGCGAGTTGTTGCGCGAAACGCGAACAGTGCCGGCAAATGGCTAGGTGAAGCCGCACCCCAATCTTTTTCCAACCGCTGGCTGCGGCAAGCTCGTCGGCGGCCAGGATATTTGCGACAGCTCTGCAGGAAATCACCGTTCTTCTTTACCCGCACTTTCCAGGCACTCGCGCAGCCGCGTCCGCGCCCGATGAAATAGCACTCCCATATTGGTGACAGTCACGTTCAAAATCTTACAGATTTCGTGAGTTTCGAGTCGTTCAATTTCACGAAGTTCGAAAGCCGCGCGTTGATTGGCAGGGAGCCTCTCCATACAAGCGCGAATGAGCTCGCCCGCCTGCTGTGATGCGAACAGGCGTTCAAGATCAGCCGGAGGCTTGACCCAGTTACCACGAGTGTCAAAACGCGATTCCAGAACATCGTCGAGGGAGTCACACCTTCGGTCGGCCGACTGTTGCCGGCGTTGCTCCATGGCCTTGCGATGGAGAATGCCAACCAGCCAAGTCCGCAACTGCGACCGGCCCTCAAAGGCCTCGATCTTTTCGAGAAAAGTTACAAAAACATCCTGCACCAGGTCTTCGGCTTCATCTTGATTGAAACCCATAACTCGGGCCGAGCGAAACAGAGGCCGTGCATGCTCGCGCACCGCCTCGGCTAGAGCCTCTGGATCGCGGCGGCGAAGGCTGGCTAGCCCAGCGGCATCGGAATGTTCATCGGACAGCACGCAATGCAATTGTCGCATTTCCTGGCAACGCCGCCCGCCAGCGCTCCCTCGGTCCAAACGGAGGAACTACCGAACGCCCTTGTTCCCCAGGAGTCATGCTCGTATGAAAGGACTGCGGCGATTACAAGGCGTACGCAGACTGCGAGCGGGATTGGCTGGCCTTCAATCCTCGAAATAATAATTGGACGCCGACTATAACCTACTGAAAAGGGGGGAGCGGGAGCGGAGACTCGAACCCCGCCTCCGGCTTGGACTTCAGAACACTTTCCAATAGAGACTTGTTGGACGAACTGATAACGACGAGCCAACGCACCGAAAGTTCTTTGCCCTGCTGCGAGAAAAGTACCCGTTTGAGACCGGCTCAGGATGTGATACTCGACAGAGATGACAAGAACAACGCTTCTTTGGATAGCTGCCGCGGCAATCATCGTGCTCGGCTTTATCTTTTACCGATCTCGCTTCTCGGAACACCGTCCGAATGTAGACTCGCACGCCGCTAAGGAAATCGAGAAAGCGAAGCGGCGATGATCGAAAGAATACGAATCACTTCCGGGCGCGGCCGGTTCGTTCAATCCACGCCCGGAACATGGCCGTACAATCGCGGGCGGTCTTTAACGTCTTTAACTCTTCCAGGCTCACTCGCATTTTGTGGCGCCAGTTTGGATATTGCTCCGTACTGCCGGGAAGATTCTGCTGATCGGCCTCTTTGAAGAGGTCTTCCTGATTCAACACCATCAACTCGGATGGGGTAGAACTCAGGAATCCAATAGCCGCATGGTGAAGTTCGCCGGTGAATTCGGGAATTTTCCCTGCCTCGCGCGGGTAATCTGCGGGCAGCAAATTCAATTGCGTGAAAACATCCAACATTTTCTGCTTTTCGCGATCGCGATTTGCTAACTGATCGCGGTAGCTGGCGTCATCGGTCAACAGGCCGGCGTTGCGCCGGGCTTCAATGTCGCGCCCGGTCCAGAACCCAACTAGTGTCGGAAGATCGTGAGTGCTGACCGAAACCAGCGCCTCTTTCGGATACTCTTCCGGTCTTTTGAAATCCCCTCCGGCAGTCTTCTCGAAGTACAACAAGCGGTAGCTTAGAATTCCGAACTTCTTGAGCGCCTCCCGTACCTCGGGTTCTACCGTGCCAAGGTCTTCGCCGACAATCACCACTTTGTTCCGCACACTTTCCAGGGCAAGAATCCGGATGAGGTCTTCCCAGTCGTCTTTCACGTACGTTCCCTGCGTGGCGTCCCCGCCATCTGGAATCCAATACAGCCGGAAGAATCGCATCACGTGATCGATGCGGAGGGCGCCGCCATGCTTGAAATTTTTCAGGATGGATTCGGCGAAGAGCTTGTAGCCGTCTTGTTTATGCCGGGCAGAATTGGGAGGAGGAAACGCCCAGTCCTGACCTTTTGGCGAAAAGCCGTCTGGTGGCGATCCCACGCGGCAACCATTCACATAGAACTGCCGATGCGCCCACAGATCGGAACCGCAGCGGTCTGTCGCGAGCGCCAGATCGTGATAAAGGCCGATCGGCAAGCCGCGCTCTTTGGCGTATTTTTGTGCATCCTGCAGTTGCAGATCCACTTGCCACTGAACGTACTTATAAAACAGAACCGACCGCCAATGTTTTTTCGCGAATCCGGCGGTCTCCTCCGAATCCGGATTCTGGAACTCCCGCGGCCAGTCCGGCCAGATCCAGATATTCCGATCCTTCTTGTGAATCGCTTCGTCCAGAGCGCAATAGACGGCGAATCGATCCAGCAGACTGCCTTCGGATTGAATGTAACGGCGGAACTCCGCCGCGCGGGCCGTTTTGGCGCGTATTTCGTGTGCAAAGGATCGGAATAGAAGCTTTAGAAAGCGCAGCTTCAGGCGGTAAATCTTTTCATACTCGACGTGTTTCGAGGCGCGCAGGGCAGAGATTCCGGCCTGCACGATGGCGCCCGCCAGGATGGTTTGGGCGCGGTGTGATTTTGCGAAATCTTCAATCCGTTCGATATCCAGATATAAAGGATTGCGATAGAAACTGCAGTTCGGAAGATAAGGGCTGGTGTTGTAGGGTTGGCGATTGGGAATTGCGTGCAGTGGATTCAGCCCAACGAAGCTAGCGCCCAGATCGGTAGCGGCCCAATCGATCAGCTTGTACAAGTCGGTGAAATCGCCACAGCCCCAGTTCCGGCCGGAACGGAGCGAATACAGGCTGACCGCAACGCCGGCAGCGCGATTGCCAGGTGCATAGGCGCGATCGGGGCAGACGATGAGCCGTGAAGATCCGCGCGTCAAAGATTCGCTGCCATAGCGAATCTGGATTTCAATCTGGTGATAACCGAGTGGGATACGGGTCGGCAGTGGAAGGAATTTCCGAACGAAATTTTCGCCGCGCAGGGACGCGCTGCCCCGATCCGGCAGACTGGCGAGCGGAAAGACGGAATTCGATCTCTCTCCATCTTCGAAAATAAAATTGAGTTCAACCGATGCGTCAGCCGCCGATTGAGGAAGCTGAATTGCGATCTCCTGTTGTTGCTGGCTCAGCACCATCGTGGGCGCGGCCACCTGCGACCATTCCTGCCACAACCGGTCTGCCATCGCTGCATCCAGGTCTTCTTTTGAATTGGCCGCAACGCCGAGCGAACGCAGGATGGACCGCTGGACATCGGTTGTGGCGGCATGATGGTTGCCCCAAATATCCCAATACTCCGGTTGAATGCCCCAAAGCCTTGCAGCGCGGCTCAGCGCGGATTCATAATTTTCCGAGGGCTGAAAAGTTTCCGATGGTGTCTGTGTCAAGCCCCTCTATTTTAAGCGCTGCCCCGAAACCGTATGGGATAATGGGGATAAATGAGCATGGAGACGAGAATTCCACTGAGGCCGCCGGGGGATCTATTCGCCCGCGCCGATGACGAACACGGTCATGAATTTGGCGATAGCATCCTTCTCACCACGGTGGACAGTTTGATTAATTGGGGCCGCAGGAATTCTATGTGGCCGATGGCGTTTGGCCTTGCATGTTGCGCCATCGAATTCATGGGCATGATCGGATCGCGATTCGACATCTCCCGCTTCGGCGCTGAAGTGATGCGCGGCTCCCCAAGGCAATCGGACTTGATGATCATTTCCGGCCGCGTCTCGAATAAGATGGCGCCCGTAATCCGGCAGCTTTATGAGCAAATGCCCGAGCCGAAATGGGTGATTTCGATGGGCGCTTGTGCCACGTCGACCGGAGTGTTCAGCAATTATGCATTGATCCCGGTAAACCAGGTGATTCCGGTGGACGTTTATGTGCCCGGTTGCCCGCCGCGCCCGGAGCAGTTGATTTACTCCATCATGCTTCTGCAAAAAAAGATTGCAGCCGATGGCGGCAGCGCGCTGCGAACCTTGAATCTGGCATAACGGCCTTACACCCCAAACCGTCCGGCAACGCCAGCTCGCGCGATAATAAAAGCGGAGGCTAATCAATGCGTGACGATGCCAAAGTAGTTTGGTTTGTAGCAGGTGTTTCTATTGGAGCGGCCATCGCTTTACTGTATGCGCCCGCATCTGGCGAGGAGACTCGCAAGAAGCTGAGCGAGAAGACAGAAGGGGGGCGGGAGGCGCTAGCCGACTCCGGCCGCGAATTCATGGAGAAGGGCCGCGAGTTGTATGAAAAGGGCCGCCGCCTGGTGGACGACGCAGCGGACATGTTCGATCAGGGGCGGAAAATCATCGGTGGTTGACCTCGGTAATTGACCTCGGAGATTGATCTATGTCTGTCGCCAGTCTCGATATTGCCGTTCTGCCCGCTTTTCGCAACGAGCCCTATACCGACTTCGCCCGTCCGGAAAACGCACGGGCGATGGAAACGGCGCTCGCAGGTATAAGGGCGGAACTGGGCAAGGAATACCCGCTGTTTGTGGCCGGAGAGCGCATTGAGACTGGCGATAGGTTGCTGTCCCGCAATCCATCGCATCCGGATGAAATCGTCGGAATTCATCATAAGGCCGATGCCGGTTTAGCCCGAAAAGCTGTTGAATCGGCTTACGCATTTTTTCCTGAATGGAGCCGCACGCCTGCTGCTGCGCGAGTGGAAATGCTGCTGAGGGCCGCGGATATTTTGCGCCGGCGCAAAATGGAATTCAATGCGTGGCTGGCGCTGGAGGCGGGTAAGACCTGGCCCGAGGCTGAGGCTGAAGTGGCTGAGGCCATTGACTTCTGCGAATATTACGCGCGGCAGATGTTGCGCTTTAGCGCTCCCGAAGCTCCGGTGCAACTCGCCGGCGAACGGGACCAGATGGTGTATATTCCGCTCGGGGTTGGCATTGTGATTCCGCCGTGGAATTTTGCGCTTGCGATTCTTGGTGGCATGGCCACCGCGGCGCTGGTGGCGGGTAACACCATCGTCATAAAGCCATCGAGCGACACACCCACCATCGCGCAAAAGTTCGCCGAAGTGTTGGTGGAAGCGGGTTTTCCGCAACGCAGCTTTTCTCTGCTCACGGGCAGCGGCGCGCAGGTGGGGGATGTGTTGGTGCAGCATCCGAAGACCAGGTTCATCTCCTTCACCGGATCGCGGGATGTAGGTCTGCGCATCAATGAACTTGCAGCGAAGCCGCAGAAAGGCCAAATCTGGATTCGGCGCGTCGTGGCTGAGATGGGCGGCAAGGACGCGATCATCGTCGACTATGAAACCGATCTCGACAAGGCAGTCACCGGAGTCCTGCAATCCGCGTTCGGCTATCAGGGGCAGAAGTGCTCGGCCTGCTCACGCGCGATTGTGGATGCCCGGATCTACGATGAGTTTCTGGACCGGCTGAAGGAAAAGACGGCGAGCCTGAAGGTAGGCCCAACTGACGATCCGGCGAACTACATGGGACCGGTGATCAATGAAGGTGCCAGGAAATCCATTCTTGAGTACATTGAGCTTGGCAGGAAGGAAGGCCGCCTCGTGACTGGAGGCGAAGCGCTGGAGGGGGAAGGATATTTCGTCCGCCCGACGGTGATCGCCGACATCGAATCGAAGGACCGGCTGTTTCAGGAAGAAATCTTTGGACCTGTACTGACGGTAACAAAGGCGCGCGATTTCGACCACGCTCTGGAGCTCGCAAACGATACGGAATATGGTTTGACCGGTGCCGTATATACTGGTAATCGCGAGAAGATTGAAAAGGCGCGCGAGCGATTCTTTGTTGGCAACCTGTACATCAACCGCAAATGCACGGGAGCCATGGTCGGCGCGCATCCGTTTGGCGGGTTCAATATGTCGGGCACGGACTCAAAGGCCGGCGGCCCCGACTATCTCCTGCAGTTCCTGCAAGCAAAGTCTATCGCGGAAAAAATAGACTAGATGAAAATTACCGCGATCGAGACGATCTACCTGTCCCGAGGCATCAAGGTACACGCCGGGCCTATTCAATGGCTCTGGGTTCGCATCCACACTGACGAGGGCTTGGTTGGACTTGGAGAAACATACCCGTGGCCGGAGGCCGAGGCAGCGGTGGTGCGGCGGGCGCTTGCACCGGTCTTGCTCGGGCGCGATTCTTCTCAAATCGACCGCCTGTGGGCCGACATGTTTGAGGCCATCGGCTACAGCGGCTGGGCAGGGGCGGAGCTTCGCGCCATCAGTGCGGTGGACATGGCGTTGTGGGACTTGGCCGGCAAGCGCGCCGTTGTTCCGGTTTATCAACTGCTAGGCGGGGCATCGCGGGAATCCATCCGCACGTACAACACTTGTTATGACCACGTAGATTTCTTGACGGAACCAGTGAAACTGGCTCGCGAGCTGATGGACAACGGTATCCATGCGATGAAGATCTGGCCATTCGATCCCATTGCGCGGCTGACTCGGGGCCAATACATCACCCGCGATCAAATGCGTGAGGGTGCAGATCCGCTTTGTAAAATCAAAGCCGAGTTCGGATCTGACATGGAGGTCGCGATGGAGTCCCACGGCTTCTGGAATCTGCACTGCGCTATCCAGATTGCACAGGAACTGGAACAGTATTCGCCCATGTGGCTGGAAGAAATGTTGCCGCAGGATAATCTATCGGCATACGCGGAATTGGCTGCCGCCACCAGTCTTCCGCTGTGTTTGAGTGAGCGTCTGATGACGCGCTGGGGATTCCGCGAATTAATGGAGAATCGGGCCGCGCGGATTATCATGCCAGACATCTCCTGGTGCGGTGGCATTTCCGAAGCAAAGAAAATCGCAACCATGGCCGAGACGTACTACCGGCCAATCGCGCCGCATAATTGTGGTGGTCCGGTGCTACATGCGGCATCGCTGCATTTGGCGGCGAACGTCACAAACCTCTACATTCTTGAATCGGTGCGGCGGCATTATAACGATGAGTACGGAAATATAGTGAAGGGGACCATGGTTGCCCGTGACGGAGTGTTCGGGCTGCCGGGTGGTCCGGGATTAGGGGTCGAACTCACGCAGGACACGTTAAACCGCGAAGACGCCACTATCCAGAGATTGGAATAATGCTCCGGCACTGAGCCATAATTTACCAATGCACACCGGTCTGTCTCGAAGAGATCTTCTTACTCGCGCAATAACCGCGGGTTCGCTTATCACGCTTACAAATGGAAGCGTGGCACGCGCGCAAAGCCGCCCGCCAAACATCGTGTGGATCATGCTGGACGACCTTGGGTACGGGGACCCTGGATGCTATGGTCAAAAGCAAATCCAGACTCCCAATATCGATCGCCTCGCCGCACAGGGCGTCCGCTTCACGGATTGTTATGCGGGCGGTGCAGTCTGTGCGCCTTCGCGCAGCGTTTTAATGACCGGGCTTCACATGGGCCATACCTCGGTGCGGACGAATGCGGGGACGGTTCCGCTTCGAAAGGAAGATGTGACCGTTGCCCAGCTCCTCAAAGCCGCGGGTTACACGAATGGACTCTTCGGCAAGTGGGGGCTGGGAGATGCAGGCTCGGACGCCGTCCCGGCCAAGAAGGGTTTCGACGAATTCTACGGGTACCTGCACCAGATTCACGCCCACGACTACTACACCGATTTTCTTTGGCACAACGGCAAGAAAGAGATGCTGCCGGGAAACGCGAATGGCCAACGGGGGCAGTATAGCGCCGATCTAATCGCGGACCGCACGCTGGATTTCATCCGGCGAAACCAAGCCAAGCCGTTCTTCCTCTACGCGTCTCCCACGCTTCCACACTCGAACTATGAAGTACCCAGCACGGCGCCGTACACGGATCGCCCCTGGCCGGAAACGGAAAAAATTTACGCCGCCATGGTCACACGCGCGGATAATCACATTGGCCGCATCCTGAACCTCTTGCACGATTTGAAACTCGATGACAATACCGTTGTCTTCTTCACGAGTGACAATGGCGGAGCTTCCGCCGAGCGCCATTCCGCCGATTTCTTCAAGAGCAACGGCCCGCTACGCGGACAGAAGACTCAACTGTACGAAGGCGGCATTCGAGTTCCGATGATCGCCCGTTGGCCCGGCCACATTCCGGCCAGAACCGTAAGCAACGTGCCGTGGTCTTTCTGCGACTTCCTTCCCACCGCGCTCGACCTCGCGGGTGCGAAGCCGGCAAGCAATACCGACGGAATTTCCATGGTTCCTGTTCTTACCGGCAAGAAGCCCGATCCAGATCCACGGCTGCTGTATTGGGAACAGTATCAATTCGATCGTCAGGCCAATGACGTGCGCCGCGATACGTATATGCAGGCTGCCAGAAAGGATAAGTGGAAGGTGGTGCGCAAGCGTCCCGGTGCGCCGCTCGAGTTGTACAATCTGGAGTCGGACCTCTCCGAAACTACGGACGTTTCCGCTTCGAATCCCGCGGTAGTTGCCGAATTTGAGACCGCGTTAAAATCCGCGCATACAGAACCGCGACCGCACAATACTGGGAATTTTGAGTTCGTTCGCTGACGTTAGGATTGGGATGGTGTCCCGGCAAGGCATGACAGCCCTGCCGGGATTGTAAGGTGAAAATTACTTTTGGGGAGGAGTTGTCGTCGAACCCGAATTACTGGTGCCAGACATCGAGCCGTGGTTGTTTTTGTTGTTTTTTTTCTTTTTGGTCTTCTTGTGTTTTGTCGTTGATGTTACAGTTGTATCGTTGGTCTTAGTGTTTTGTTCTGAACTGGTCTACTACGAATTTCCCGTATTTCCCCGGTTCCGCGTGCCGCTGTTGGAGCTTCCGTTTCCCGTCTGACCGGCGCTGCCCGCCTGACCGGCGCCGCCCGCCTGCCCAGCGCCGCCCGCGTGCCCGGCGCTGCCCGCCTGACCGGCGCTGCCGCTGGTAGATTGAGCGTAGGTCATGGTGAAGGAGAACGCCGCCAACATCGAAGTGATAAGGATTTTCTTCATAAGTGCCTCCTAGGGCTTGCTTTCATCCAGAAGGACGCGAATCGACTGGAATCAATACCCTGTAACTGTGTCATGTGAATCACATTTAATGTAAACGAAGCCCTCCTGAGTCTGCCTGCTGGCCCCCGAATTTTTGTATGATGAGGGCTCATGCTGGCCAACAATCCGCGCTCCACCCGATATGGCGCTGCGTTCCTTCTACTTGCGCTCTCACCACTCGCACTTCCTTACAGCGATGACTACTATCCTCCTCCGGATGCGAAAACCGGCTGGAGATCGCTGACCGATCCCGTCAAAATCCGGAAGACGGCCGGCATCGACACGCAAAAATTGGACGAGACTTTCGACTACGTTCAACAAAGCACCCAGCACGGCGGACTACTGGTGGTACGGCACGGCTATCTGGTGTACGAGCGCTATTTCGGCCGCGGTAATCGCGAGGCCTTACCGGAATTGGCCTCCTGTGGAAAAGCGTTTACAAGCGTAGCGGTTGGAATCATGCTCAAGGAGAAGGCCGCTCTGATCCCGAACGGTCTCGATCAAAAAGTATTCACGCCGGCCTACCTGCCAAGCGAAATGTTCCCGCTCGACGATCCACGTAAAGCGGAAATCACACTGGGCCAATTACTGTCGATGTCGGCCGGAATCCGGGGCACCAACCCGGTCTATGTGCACGGCGTCAAGCAGACATGGGAAAAGCCCACGGAAGACAACGGACCCTATTCCACCACCGATGGATTCGCCATGCATCAATCGCTGTGGTGCGCGCCGGGCGATTGTTATTCCTACGCGACGTCATCAGCCCATCTGCCCGCAATGATTGTGCGCCGCTTAACCGGAATGGAGATGGAGGACTATATGCGGTTGCGCCTCACGGGTCCGCTTGGTTTTGGAACCTGGGGCTATGCCATGTACCGGCCAAAGTTGAAAGGAGGCATCGACGCCGAAGGCCGCATGTACCACACCCCTGGTGGGGGCAGCATCGCCGTGCGATCCACGGATGTACTGCGGTTCGCCTATCTAATGCTGCATGAAGGAAAGTGGGGCAAGGACCAGATTGTCCCGGCGGATTTTGTAAAAATGTGCGGCCAGATGGTAAAGTACAACCCGCACTACACCCATAGCTTCAACTTCAACGTGAATGAAGACGGCCACGTGGCCGGTGTACCGCGCGATGCTTACTGGAAGGCTGGGGCAGGCGGTTACTCCATTTATATCGTCCCATCGCTCGACATGGTGGTGTACAAAATGGGCGGCAACGAAGGGCAGTACGATCCGAAACTCACGCGTCTGCCGGTGAAATATTCCTACGACGGCTCGCGGGATAACTGGAAGCCAGGCGATCCGAAAGTGATCGGAAATTCCACTGACAAGACGCTCCAAATGGTAGTTTCGGCGGTGATCCCATAGCGCACATCTGCTTCCACGGCGCGGTAATCCTCCCGGACGGCATCCTGTCCGATGCTTACGTGCTGAGCACGGAAGGACGCATTGTCCAGGTCGGGCTGGAAAAGCCTTCCGGCGTCGAAACCGTCAAAGGCCAGCACATAGCGCCTGGGTTTGTCGATCTGCACGTCCACGGAGCCAGCGGCGCCGACTTCATGGACGGCACAGCCGATGCGGTACGTATTGTAAACCGTGCGCACGCCCGGCATGGCACCACCACTATCTTTCCCACCACTACCACCGGCTCACCAGAGGAGATCGGCCGCATGTTGAGCGCCTGCGCGGAAGTACAGCGGCACTGGTCGCCCGCGGACGGCGCGCGTATCGGCGGAGTGCATTATTACGGGCCGTACTTCGCCGAAGGAAAGGTGGGATGCCATTCCGTCGAGGGCCGGCGCGATCCGGACGCGGCCGAGTATGAGCGCGTCTTCGAGCTGAATTTGGTTCGCATCGCAACATGTGCGGCGGAGTTGCCCGGAGCCGAAGCGTTCTATAGGAGCGCGAGCCGGCACGGATGCCTGGTCACTTGCGGACACTCCAATTCCACATGGACGGAAATGGCCAGGGCTTACAGCGCCGGCATGCGCCATGTGGATCATTTCTGGTGTGCGATGAGTTCGGTTTCGTCCATCCGTACCCGCTGCGGCACACCCATGCAAGGCAGCATGGAGCAATTCGTTCTGGCGCACCCGGAGATGAGCACGGAAGTCATCGCGGACGGATGCCATCTCGCCCCGGAACTGCTGGAATTCGCTTTTCAGATGAAAGGGGCCGGACGATTGTGCCTGGTCACCGACGCCAATCGTGCGTTGGATATGCCACCGGGTTCCTATCGCTTTGGGCCGCAAGATACTGGGTCTTCGTTTGAGAGCAATGGCGAAGTGGGCTTCGTGCCGGGACAGGGACTCGCCAGCGCAGTCGTCGGGATGGACACCATGGTGCGCCACATGGCCGCATCCACCAGCGCCACTCTTCCGCAGGTGATCCGAATGGCGAGTCTGACCCCGGCCGAGCGCGTAGGTATCGCTAAAGAAACCGGCAGCCTGGAACCCGGCAAGCGCGCCGATGTGCTCCTGCTAAGTGCAGAGCTAAAAGTGGAGCGCGTGTTCATCGGGGGCCAGGAACACGCCATGTGACCACGCTTATGCTAGCGCCCCGATGTATTCCTGCTCAGGCGCTGCGGTTCGGCGGTCAGCGAGAGCGCCATCGTGGCCCAGCTTGTTCCAGCAGCCGAGATCCACTGGTCGGGGCCGTATGGGAATCCGCTTTCGAAGTACGGTTGCAGCCAAATGGAACGTGATTTCACGTGCCAGGAGCCATCGGCAGCCTGGGTGCGCAGCAGATACTTCACTCCGTTCGCGTAGACCGGATCGATAGCCGGCATCTTGCCAGCGGCGTTGAGAGCGTAGAGCGCCTGACCCGTGGCATAGGCATCTGAGCCCATGGTCGGTAGCTGGCTCCAGCCTCCTTCGGGGCGCTGCGTTGCGGCAAGCGCTTTTACGGCGGACGCGATTGAGGCGGGCTTTGCATTCGACCATGCCAATCCCATCAGGTGGAAAGCCCGGTCTTGGGTCGTGGCTGGTTTTGCCGCTTCGAGCCAAGCGGCGGCTCGAGCGATCACCTTTTCCGTGTCGGCCTTCTCGGCTGGCGGTCCGTAGTTCTTGAGCGCATAGATTGCCAGGGCGGCGGTCTGATACAGGCCGGTGTTCATCGGCGGCCTGCGGCTTTCGAATGCTTGCCAATTGCCTTCGGGCGCTTGCATCGCCTTGATATAGCGTACGGTGGCATCCGTGTATTCATCCCTTGGGACGCCGTTGCTTCCGAAATCGAACATTTCCCAGCCCATGCCAGAGACGCCGACCACCACCAGATCGATAATGCGTTCCGGATTCAGCGTATGCATGCTTTGCGGAAGCTGCGGGATCAGCCTGGGGGCAGGGAGCCCACGATCGCGGGCGATGGCTGCGGCGGCCGAGGCTAGGTCCTGCGCGTGGCAGGAGTTGCAGCCGCCGATGCGGATGAAATTGTGGCTCTGCTTTTCAAGGAGCGCGAGCGCGGGCCTCACCGCGTCGGCAATGGACCTTTCCCGTCCACTGCCGTCGGGAGCCGGCGCCACGCCGAGTAGTTTTCGTTCTTCCGCTGGCACCCCCAGCAGGCGGGCAACTTCGCTGTCTCCACGCTTGGCCGCGAGCATGCGGGCGGTCTCGTCGTCCCCTTTGGCTTCCTGGTCGGCGCCTTTCGCGAGCAGCATTTTAACGATGCCGGCAGGCATCGCGTCCGACCCTGCGGCGTATAGCAAGGCCGAGTAGCCCCGGATGTCCTGCACGTTCACGTTTGCGTCGTGATCGAGCAGAAGCTTTACCGTCTCTTCGTTACCCGCCGTAGCTGCGTCGGCGAGCGCGGTTTCGTTGCGCTTGGTTCTGACATTCGGGTCGGCGCCCTTCGCAAGCAGTAACCGGACGGCTTCGGGCCTGCCGGTCTGAGCGGCGGCCATGAGCGCGGTCCCGCCCGCTGCATTCCTTGCGTTCACGTCGGCGGTCTTCTCAAGGAGAAGGCGCATGGCTTCGATGTTGGCTCGGGCGGCGGCGATCAGCGGCGTCATCCCCGTCACTGTTTTTGCATCCGGACTGGCGCCCTTTTCCAGCAGGAGCCGGAGCACCGGAACGGCGTTCCCCATCGAGGCGGCCTGGTACACCGGAGTGCGTCCATCAATGCTTTTGGCGTTGACGTTGGCGCCGTGGTCGATGAGCAGCCGAACCTTAGCCTCGTCATGCAGGGCCCAGAAGAGCGGGCTGGACTTTCGCTTGTTGCCGGCGTTTGAGTCGGCCCCATTGTCAAGAAGCAGCTTCATGGTGGCGAGATTGCCGAAGCCAGCGGTGTGGTGGAGCGGCGTGGCGCCCGCGCTGTCCTGCGCTTTGACGAGTTCGAGACTGGTAGCAATAATTCTTCCGGCGGCTTTGGTGTCCCCGGAGCGGACAACCGTTATGAGGGTAGCCAGCTTCGGATCGGCCGGCTTTGCGGGGCGGTCTTCCTCAACCTGAATGCGGAAGTCGGCGCCCTGGTCGATCCACGCGCGAAGCATTCCGATCTCTTCGTCTGAGAGAGGACCAGTGGGAGGCATTTGCAAGCCCCCGTCCCCGTTAACCAGCCGGCGGATGAGTTTGCTTTCGGCGCTCTTGCCAGGGATGATGACTGGGCCATAATCGCCGCCCCGGAGCGCGTTCTGGCGCTTGTCCAGGCGAAGGCCAGACTGCTGGGCTTCTTCTCCGTGGCAGGAGTGGCATTTCTGGGCGAAGATTGGCTGGACGTCCTTTTCGAAATCCACCTTAAGCTTGGCGGGTGGCGGCAGCTTGGTGTCGGCGAACGCTAAGGACGCCGTGGCGAGGAGAAGAGTTGCACGCATGACAGCCTCCGGGGAGAGTTGGGAGTGAGAACTGTCGCGTATGGTGACATAGATATGGGGGGAAGTCAATCGTATGTCTCGGCTCTCAGCAGCGCCGGTCTAAAGAAACATATTGTCGCACCCCGTGCATTCGCCAAAGGCCCTGGCGGCCGCGAACAGTGCTTGGACGCTGAGGGCGATTCCTTTCTGAAGGGTGTCCGGCGTAATCCCTCCGCCGGTGCCCGTCCGGATCTTCTGCGCCAGGGATTGAAGGGCATCGCTCAAAATCTTGATCGCCCGCTCGCACTTTACGAGTTTGGCGGGATCAAGCCTGCTTAGGCACTTCTCCCGTTCCGATGTGGCGCGGTCAGACACATCCTTCGCCATCCGTTTAGTTTCCTGGAGGGTTTCGGCCGTCTGCACTTCCACCGGCTTTCCCCGGATCTGTTCCTTCAACCGGTTGAACCTGCGCTCCCATTCCTTCCCCATCTCTCGGGTCTTAGGGTTGGCTGAGGTCTGTGCCAGCACGATCATCATCAGGATGATAAAGAACAGTATGACGATGATGACCGCAGGAGCAAGTTCGCCCGCAAACGCTACCGTATTCGATCTTGGGACTAGAGCCTGCGCCCGGCCTAAAAATGCCGGCCTCTGGACAGGGTCCAGCAATCCGGCGATCTGGAGCATGACTGCTTGCAGATCCACCTGCGGTTCGGGCTGTCCCCCGCCGCCCTGCAATTTGGCGAAGGTGCGATCGCCGGCGATTCCGTCCTGTTTGAGCCCGTTATCCCCTTGGAACTCAATGACGCGAGCCTGTGTCTTTACGCCAAACTTGCCGTCGGGGATCAGACGGGGAAGCCGCGACGGTTTCCCGTTGAGCAGATTCTGAAGCTGCACTACTTGAGAGCCGTGGTCGCCAATCTTGAGAAGAGTCACAGATTTCCTCCGTCAGGTGAATATATGTTAAAGGTAGTGCGTCAGCCAAACGAAGAAGCGCCATCAACGGACAGCTGAACATCCATTGGGGGCGGTAGAATGGACGCATGCACAACGAGTTCACAGCGATTGTCGAACAAGACGGCCCATGGTACGTCGCCTACTGCGCGGAATTACCCGGCGCCAACGGCCAGGGGAAATCGCGTGAAGAATGCCTGTCAAATCTTCGCGAGGCAATCACCCTCATTCTTGAGCACAGACGAGAGGAATCGTTGCGCGCCCTACCTTCCGACGCCAGGCAAGAACTCGTCGTAATTGGATGAAGCGCGAAGCACTGCTCCGGCACCTTCGCCGGCACGGCTGCGTGATGCGGAGAGAGGGCAAAGAACACACCCTATGGGAGAATCCTCAGACAGGCCACGCAGAAGCAGTTCCTCGCCACGCTGAGATCGCTAACCTCCTCGCGAAGAGGATTTGCCGCAAGCTATCAATCCCGGACCCAACCGGATAGATAGCGTCCACCGGGTCGGATTACTGCTGTGAGGTTCGGCTGTAGGGTGTGACACGCGGACGAGCGCGGCACGCTGCCCGGATTGTCGGGCGGGATGTGCTCGATTTCCAGCACTGTGTACTCACGCAGCGAGCCCGGCGGCTTCAGCCCCACACATCTGGACGGGCCTTATCCAACCACTTGGTGTCGCGGTTCGTCGTCTACTCATGCCGAAGCGCCATAGAGGGATCGATTCGGGTTGCCCCGCGCGCCGGCAGGTAACCGGCGAACAGCGCGGCCACCATGATAGCCGCCATTGATAAACCCATCACAAGCGGATCATTGGATTTCACTCCGAACAACAGACTCTCCACCAAGCGGCTGGAGGCGAGAGCTAACGTGAGTCCGATGCCTGCACCGGCAAGGGCCAACGAAAGAATCTCCCGCAGCACGGCCCATAGAACATCTCGGCGTTCCGCGCCTAGCGCCATGCGGATGCCAAATTCGTTCGTCCGCCGCGTGATGCCATAGGACATCACACCGTAAATGCCGATGCAAGCCAGCAAGGCGCCCAGCATTCCAAAGAAAGTGGATAGTTGCGCCACCAGACGCCTATTCAACGTAAAATCGTCAACCATCTGCGCGAGCGTCGCAACATCGTTCAGAAGGAGATCCATGCCGAGAGGGATCGGAAGTTGGAGGCAGAGCCGAGACAACGGCAGATTCGTCGCAAAAATTCGCCTGAACATCGAATAGGCCCAATCTCAGACCAATCCGAGTAGCGGGTAAGAGGATTACTTCCGGATAGCCGACGATCCGCTCGGGACTCGGCGTGGCCACTTTAGTGGTTTGGGCGTTTCGCGGCAAGGTGGTTTGCCACTTCCCACAACGCCGTTTCGGGATAATTTACAGGTGCCTACCACAGGGAGTCATCCGGAGATTCCTTGCTTGCTGAGGTGATCCTCTCGGATGTCCCTCTAGAATTTCAGCCCATCGCGCCAAGCCATCACTTCCAGTTCGGAGCGGACTGCATCCTTGATGTCAATCACGGGGCGCGCCTCGAATACAAATGCAGGGAGCATCGAGCAGAATTTGTGAACCACAGTCGGATCGTCACATTCCACCAACATGTGCCCGCCCCATTCACCCACGCGTATGACAAACACCTCGATCTTGAAATTGGCCGGGGCCGTCCATTGACCGAAGACATCAAAGGATACGCTTTTGCGCATTCTCGTACTCGATAGGCGAACCTTGTGGGCGTTCGAACCAACTGATCATATATTTCATTGGTATTCTCCTCGATTGAGCGCATGCCGCTTTTGCCGAGGCTCAGGGCATAGCGTAACGAACGATTGTATCCTGCTGGAGTGTTGGGACGAAATCTTGTCCGAGTGAGGGTCCGGTGCGCCCCAAGTCGGGTTCTGGGAAGTCACTTGGCTGCTTTGTCGCCATGTCGTACAAGTGCGCTGTCCGGATTGCTCCTGGATAACGCGCGATCCGGAAGTTGAGACCGGGCATAGTTTACACCCACGGCCCGGGGACCTGCTGAACCGTCCTTATGCCATGGCGCGCCCGCTTGTTGAGATACCTGGCGCGCCGTGGATTCGAGATTCTTCTCGTAGCCAGTTTGTTCTTCTCATTGCAGTATGAGCCTCTGCTTTAAGCCGAGCCTAAGGCCGCGAGCGCCCAGACCCGCCCGCCCTGTGTGAATGGGAGACCAACCAATGATCTCATTTTTGAAACGAGTTGCAGTTTCAACTGCTGCCTGTTCCACCGTCCGCGACTTGGATGGGGCTGGGTTCTCTCAACTGGCCGCGGAAGATGGCGGTATACTCGCTAACGGGGAACGCCAGCTCTCCATTTCACGCTGAACCAGCACACTTCCGAATGACTTCGCGTTCCACAACCGAGGCGAAATGCGCATCGCGCCAGTCGTTCATGTTCTCATCGGCAGGGCCGATGACGGTCTTCCAGTCGATCGGAGAATCACCCAGAAGCGCAAAGGCCACTTCCGGCGCGCCAAGCGAAAGAGTAACTCGGCGGACTTGGCCGCCGGAAGCGAGTCCGTTTTGCGCGAATTCCATAGACCCGGATTTCTTTGACTCGGGCATCTTCTGGTTAAAGCTCCTCACGAAAGCGCAGAAGTTCTTATAGATAGATCGGCGGCGGCCAGACTCCGCTGACCTGCGTTGTGTTCTCCCAGGCTTGCCGGAGTTCCTCTCGTGCCACGGCCTGGCCAAGGATGTACCGGTCCATCAGCCTTTGGTACTTGGCGTTTCCGAACTCAACGGCTACATCGCACTTCCTGATTTCCCGGTCACAAAATAATTCCCCTCAATCTCCTTCCTTTTCATCACCCCTCTTCCCAAACCACCTCAAAACCATTGACAAGCCATGCATCATGAAATCGAGAAAGAGCACGTATTTCACCTTGGAGGTTACATACATGTCCGCATCCGCTCGTCAGATCGAAGCCAACCGCCGCAATTCCGCTGGCCCGCACAAAATGACCGAGGCCGGCAAAGCCGCCATCCGCGGCAACGCCGTCCGCCACGGCCTCACCTCCCGCCTCCAGGTCGTCCTGCCAAACGAAGACCGGCAGTTCTATGAGGAGGTCCGGACCGCGCTCGTCCGCGATTACGCGCCCGCCACCACGCAGGAAGAACTGCTCGTCAACCAGATCGCCGAAAGTTTTTGGCGTCTCAGCCGCGCCCGCAACATGGAATCGGGCAGCTTTTCCGCATCTCTGGATAACCTCATTCGCGAATGCAACCTCGCCCAGCAGCCCGAAGACGAACTGGACCAGGGGGCCCGCCTCGCCCTCGCTTACACGCAGCATGACAAGGTGTTCTCGAAACTCGGCCGTTATGAAGCCGCAATTGAGCGCTCCTACTACCGCGCCATCCGCGAACTGCGCGCCACGCAATCGCAACGGATTCGTTCTGTTTCGCAATCCACGCAAGCACCCGAAACCTCCGAAGCGGAAGCTATTCCAGAACCCGCTCTCGAACAACCCGCTCCCGAACCAATTCGTTCTGTTTCGCAATCCGCACCACCCACCCGCCGCGATTACACAATCACGGATCTAAAACTAGCCGCCATCACCAGATCCGGCCAGGACTTCGACGATTTCATGGACAAGTTCACCGCGCCCCCAGTAAATCGTCCGCTCCACAACCCTCAAACCGAGCCGCGGCCGGAGGCGGTCACAACCCGGTGAAACCAAACCCTACCCTTTGCGCTCTAGGCCAGAATCTGACAAAATTAGAAACGCGAGCCGGCCGATGACCAAGCACGTACTATCTAAGATCGCGATCCTTTCTGTACTTGTTCCCCACTTGTTCGCAGTCGACCAACACTATTTCTCCAGCACCCTTTATCCGGTCCTGGAAAAAGCCGGTTGCCACGGCTGCCACAATCCCGATGGAATTGCCGCGGGCACGCGTCTTCACTTTCCCGATGCCGGCGCATCGCAAAGCACGGTAGAGAATTTCGGCCTCAGTTTGCAGGCTCTTATAGATCGTGCCGATCCAAAGAAGTCCCTGCTGCTGAATAAGCCCACCCGCCGCATCGCCCACGCAGGTGGAAAGCGCATCGCCCCGGATAGCCCGGACGAAGCCATTCTACGCAACTGGGTGGACTACCTGGCCACCACCAACGCAGTCGCGCGGAAAGAAACGGAGACAACCGTCGTGGCGCCTGTCGGCCCGGTGCTTCGCCGCCTTACTCATGCGCAGTACAACAACACCATCCGGGATCTGCTTGGAGATGAGAGCAATCTGGCCGATCAGTTTCCGCCGGAAGATTTCGTAAACGGCTTCAAGAATCAATACCAGTCGCAAAGTATCTCGCCTCTGCTCGCCGAAGCCTACAGCGTTGCAGCCGAAAAACTGGCGAAAAACGCGTTTCGCGGCGGAGACGCCAGTAATCTGATTCCCTGCAAGCAATCCGAAACAGGTTGCCGCGAAAAGTTCATCCGCGCCTTCGGGCAGAAGGCGTTTCGGCGCCCCTTGCAAGACGGCGAAGTGGAGCGCTATTCCCGCTTGTTCCGCTCGCAGAAGACGTTCCTCGCGGGCGCTCAGATCGTCGTCGAAGGAATGCTGCAATCCCCCGCGTTCCTGCTTCGGACCGATGCCGCGCAATCCAAAGCCTATGAGCGCGCCACCCGGCTCTCTTATTTTCTCTGGAACACCATGCCCGATGCCGCGCTCTTCCGCAGTGCTGCCTCTGGCGAGCTGGACACTCCGGCCGGCATCGAAGCCGCAGCCCGCCGCATGTTGAAAGATCCGAAATCGCGGCAATCCGTCGATGACTTCCTAGCACAGTGGATGCGCTTCGATCGTCTGCTCAATACCATCAAGGACCGGCGAACTTTCCCGCAATACGGCCCGGAGTTGGCGCTCGCCATGACTGAGGAAGCCCGCCGCCTTGTCGCCGATCTGGTCTGGAACAATGGCGATTTCACTAAATTGTACTCCGCCAATTACGCGTTCCTCAACAGCGGTCTCGCGGCCCTCTACAATGTCCCCGCGCCCAAGGACGATTACGATAAAGTAACTCTCCCCGCCAGTACTGAAAGGGCCGGTATTGTGGGTCAGGCTTTATTTCTCGCGTTGACAAGCAAGCCTGCCGATTCCTCGCCCACCTCTCGCGGACTATTTATCCGCGAACAGTTTCTCTGTCAGGAAGTGCCCCAACCTCCTCCTGGCGTCAGTACGAATTTGCCTGTGTTGTCGAAGGAGAAACCGCAGACCAATCGCGAACGCCTCGGCATTCACTTAAGCAGCGAAACCTGTGCCAGTTGCCATACGCTGATTGATCCCATCGGATTCGGCCTCGAAAAGTTCGACGCCATCGGACAGCATCGCGATAAACTAAAGCTCACCTTCCGCGGCGGCAAACACGGAAATTCTGAAGAGCAAACGGAGACAGTTGAACTGCCGCTCGATACCTCCGGGTACATCGCCGGCATCCGCAACTCTGAATTCACCTCGCCGCGCGGAATCGGTATCGTGCTTGCCGCAAGCGAGCAGTGCCAGGAGTGCATCGTAAAACAGCTCTTCCGGTATGAGTCGGGCCGCAAAGAGACTTCAGGCGACCGGCCCATCATCCGCCAGAGCTTTGAAGAGTTCCGTAAATCCGGATTCCGCTTCCAGGAACTCATGGTTTCTCTGATAAAATGGAGTCTATTCCCGCCAGGGAGGCCCGAATCGCATGCCGTCAGTGATAACTAAGAACCGCGCGCTGTCTCGAAGATTTTTCTTGAAGGGAGTCACCGCACTCACGCAGGCCAGGGTCTGGGTGGGGCTCCCACCGCTCGTTGCTATGTTCAACGGCGCCGGCACGGCGTACGCGGCGACCTCCGGCCCGAAACAAATACCGAATCGCTTTGTCCTCTGGTTCAACGGGAACGGCATCACTGAACGCTATTGGATTCCTGCGGAGACCGGCGCAAATTACACCATGACGCCGTGCCTTTCTCCCCTGGCGCGCTTCCGGGACGACATCCATATCGTGACCGGACTGGATAATCCAGCGGCCCGTCTGCCCGG